>NZ_JBITIE010000005.1:0-275115 GCF_044458665.1 Streptomyces sp. NPDC050422 | reverse complement strand
CGGAGCCGTCGGTGGCGGAGCCGTCGGTGGCGGAGCCGTCGGTGGCGGAGCCGTCGGTGGCGGAGCCGTCGGTGGCGGAGCCGTCGGTGGCGGAGCCGTCGGTGGCGGAGCCTTCCTCCCACTCCCCCGTCCGCTCCTTCTCCTGGAGGTAGCGCCGGAAGCGCCGGCTGATCACCTCGTGCATCGAGCGGACGTCGTCCTGTCCCTCGAAGCCCTTGATCTGGAAGCGGCGGTACTCCCCCTTGCGGGCCAGACCGTCCTCGAAGACCACCATGGACGCCACCACGTCGTCGCCCTGGAGGTGGGAGATGTCGAAGCACTCGATGCGCAGCGGGGCCGTGTCGAGGCCGAGGGCCTCGGCGATCTCCTCCAGGGCCCGGGAGCGGGTGGTCAGGTCGGAGGCGCGCTTGGTCTTGTGCAGCCCGAGGGCCTGCTGGGCGTTGCGCTGGACCGTGGCCATCAGGTCCTTCTTGTCGCCGCGCTGCGGGATGCGCAGGCTGACCTGGGAGCCCCGGCGGTCCGCCAGCCACTGGGAGACCGCCTCGGGGTCCTCGGGAAGGGCGGGGACGAGGACCTCCTTGGGGACGGAGTCGCCGGTCTCCTCGCCGTACAGCTGCTGGAGGGCGTGCTCGACGAGGCCGGAGGTGTCGACGTTCTCCACCTTGTCGGTGACCCAGCCACGCTGGCCGCGCACCCGGCCGCCGCGGACGTGGAAGATCTGGACGGCGGCCTCCAGTTCGTCCTCCGCGACCGCGATCAGGTCGGCGTCGGTGGCGTCGGCGAGCACGACCGCGCTCTTCTCCATGGCGCGCCTGAGCGCCTCCACGTCGTCGCGCAGGCGTGCCGCGCGCTCGTACTCCATCTCCTCGGCCGCCGCCGTCATGTCCTTCTCCAGACGGCGGATGTACGTGCCGGTGCGGCCGGCCATGAAGTCGCAGAAGTCGTCCGCCAGTTCGCGGTGTTCCTCGGGGGTGACCCGGCCGACGCAGGGCGCCGAGCACTTGCCGATGTAGCCGAGGAGGCAGGGGCGGCCGGACCTGGCGGCGTTCTTGAAGACGCCCGCGGAACAGGTGCGCACCGGGAAGACCCGGAGCATCAGGTCGACCGTCTCGCGGATCGCCCAGGCGTGCCCGTACGGACCGAAGTAGCGCACGCCCTTCTTCTTCGCGCCGCGCATGACCTGGACGCGCGGGAACTCCTCGTTGAGCGTGACCGCGAGGTACGGATAGCTCTTGTCGTCGCGGTACTTGACGTTGAACCGGGGGTCGAACTCCTTGATCCAGGAGTATTCGAGCTGGAGTGCCTCGACCTCCGTGGAGACGACGGTCCACTCGACGGACGCGGCGGTGGTCACCATCGTGCGCGTGCGCGGGTGGAGGCCGGAGAGGTCCTGGAAGTAGTTGGCCAGGCGCTGGCGCAGGCTCTTCGCCTTCCCGACGTAGATCACCCGGCGGTGTTCGTCGCGGAATTTGTAGACCCCCGGGGAGTCGGGGATCTGTCCCGGCTTGGGGCGGTAGCTGGAGGGGTCTGCCATGTCTCCCACCCTACTTGCGGGCAGTGACAGCACGGCGTGCTCATGGGTGGTGCCGCGCTCCGGGACACGGGGTGGGGGCACGTGTCCCGGAGCGCGGGGTCACAGGGGGTCACAGGGCCCGGGCGGGCCCCGCGGTCACCGTGTCCTGCGGCGGCGGTCGCGGGTGCGCAGGACCGTGACGCCGCAGAGGGTGAGCACGGCGACGGCGCCTGCGGCCGCCGCCCCGGAGGTCGCGGTCAGGGCGGTGTCCGCAGGGGCCGCCGCAGGGGCGTCCGCCGCGATGGCGGGTGCCTCGCCGGAGGGCCCGTAGCCGCCCGCCCGGCCCGCGCGGGCGTAGCCGGAACCGGGGAGCTTGTCCGCGTACGCGGCCCGCACCCGGGTGCGGTAGGCGGCCAGGGTGGTGCCGCCCGCGCCGACCGCACGGACGGCGTCGCCGTCCAGCGGGAGGACCCGGCCGCCCTTGACGACGTACCAGGCGTCGATCTGCGGTTCCCGGAAGACGATGCCGCCGGGCAGCTTGCGGGCGCCGGCGGCCGCGTACCGGGTCTCGTCGTCGCCGGTGGCGATGTTCACCACCTGCCAGCTGCCGTCCCTCCCCGGCTCGGGAAGCGTCCAGAGGGAGGCCTTCCGGCCGTCCGAGGAGACAGCCGTGCTGGCCAGGTAGTCCAGTGCGGCGACGGGCGCCCCCGGTTCGCCCGCGACGAAGTCCGCGGACAGGGTGCGCACGGGCACCGCCGCGCCCTCGATCCGGGGTGCGGCGTTCGCCCCGGTGACGGCGCCCTCACGGGCGAAGAACCGGGACAGCGTGTTCAGGGTCGTGGCGTCGGTGGCCGCCTCGTGGGCCGCTGCCAGGGCGGCGGGGGTGGCCGAGGGCCCGGTGGCGGCGGCCGCCTGCGGGGCGACGGTGAGCAGGGCGGCACCGGCCAGCACACCGCTCGCGGCCAGGGCGGCGGCCAGGGAACGTGCGGTGCGCGCAGCGGGGCGGGCCGGGGAACCGGTGGAGGTCATGCGGTCACGCCCCTATCCGGTAGAGCGAGTGGGTCCAGGAGAACTCGCTGTTGTTCACGTACCAGGCGTGCGATGCCCAGTTGTAGCGGTTGCTGGAGGGCCAGGGATCGCCCCAGTACACCCAGCTGTCCGCGTCGTCGTACCCGTACAGGACATGCATGTGGCCACCGCCCGAGGACCACTGGATACGGGTCTCCACGGGACGTCCTGCGGCTATCTCGGCCTGCACGGTCGGGTAGCGCAGCCAGCCGGTGACGTACGAGCCGGGGTTGATGCCGGCCCAGTCCAGACCGTCCTGGACGTTGCCGAGCGAGGCCTGCGAGTTGGGGCACTCGTAGCCCTGGGCGCGCCCGAACGCGGCGTTGCAGAACTGGTTCTGGCTGTAGTTCCGGCCGAACCAGGTGGCGATGGTGTTGCCGGATGCGGCCCAGCACCAGTTCGTCTTCTGCTGTGCCTGCATGCTGATGTTCAGTCGCTGGGCGGCGGCGAGGGTGCCCGTCGTCGCGGTGGCGGTGCGGTGCTGATCGGCGGCGGTGGCGGTCGCCGTGGGTGCGGCGAGCAGTACTGCGGCGAGTGCGGCTGTCACCGACAGCCGCACCGACCTGACTCTTCGGTTGCGCATGGCGTTCCTCCCGGGCGGGGGGTGGGGGGTCCAAGGGGCGCGTCCGGACGCTGCCGAGGAGCATCAACCGTTGTCGGGAGCGGGTCAACACGCTTCAATGCGGGGGAACATCGCGGTGTGAACGCCGGTGGCGGGTGCGTGAACGCTCCCCCCTGGCCACCTGCGGCCCCTCACCCGGCGGCGCGACCCGGCTGCCGCCCGTCGTGAACGTTCACCTGGAGGACCCATGCAGCACACCGAGGCCGAACTGGCGCAGGTGCTGCACACCGGCCCGTTCCACCTGGCGCTGCGCACCGCACTCTCGGTGCGCGGGCTGCCGCTCCAGCGGGTGCAGCACCATCTGGCGCACCGCGGTGTCAAGGTCGGTGTGACCAGTCTCAGTTACTGGCAGCAGGGTGCCCGCCGCCCGCAACGCCCGGAGTCCCTGCGGGCCGTGAAGGCGCTGGAGGAGGTGCTGGAACTGCCGGGGAACTCGCTGCTCGGGCTGCTCGGGGCCGGGGAGTCCCGCACGGACGCCGACCGCCCGCCGGCCCGCTCGTACCGTTCCCTGATGGAGGCGTCCGGCGCGGTGGAGCGGCTGCTCACGGCGATGGAGTCACCCGCGGACGGCGGGCTGCACACCGTGGGCCATCAGGAGCGGGTACGGATCGGGCCCGGCCGTCGGATGCAGTACCGGAGCTCGCAGCACGTCGTGCGCGCCCACCGCGACGGTGTCGACCGCTATCTCGCCGTGTACCGCGGCGACCCGGGCTGCGATCCGGCGCGGGTCGGGGTGAGCGCCCTGGAGAACTGCCGGACGGGGCGGGTCCGCTGGGACGCGGAGACGGGGGTGCTGGTCGCGGAGCTGCTCTTCGACACCAGGCTGCGGGCGGGTGAGACGTACCTCTTCGGCTACGGCTTCGAGGACGGTACGGGAGGGCCGTGCGGCGAGTACGTCCGCGGCTTCAGCTTCGGCGGCGGGCAGTACGTGCTCCAGGTCCGGTTCGACGAGGAGGCGCTGCCGGTACGGTGCCGCCGCTTCGCGCAGGCCTCGGCGGGGGCGCCTCGGGGTGCCCGGACCGACCTCACGCTCACCGGCCGGCACCGGACCGTTCATCTCGTGGAGCAGGGGGTGCGGCCCGGTCTGGTCGGCATCGACTGGGACTGGGAGTGAGCCGCCCACCGCTTGTGCACGGCGGCGGGGGCGGGTCAGGCGTCGGGGCCCGCGATCAGTTTTCCGCCTTCGACCTTGACCGGGACCGAGGGCAGCGGCACGGTCGCGGGGCCGTGCAGTGCCTTGCCGGTCGTGGTGTCGAAGAGGCTGCCGTGGCAGGGGCAGTGCCCCTCGTTCTTTTCGACCTTGTTCAGCAGGCAGCCCGCGTGGGTGCACTGGGCACTGAACGCCTTGTACTGCCCCTTGGCCGGGCAGCTGACGATGACACGCTGCTCGCTGTAGAGCTTGGACTCACCGACCGGGATCTCGTCGGGGGTGCCGAGCTCGACGGGCGCGGTGGGGGTCGGCGTCTCGGCGTGCCCGAGCTTCGAGTCGGTCGAGCAGGCGGCCACTCCCAGCCCGGCGACGCCTGCGAGAGCGGCGCCCTTCAGCACGGTGCGGCGGGCGGTGGGCTGGCCGGACATGCGGTCTCCACGGGTCAGAGGGGTAGAGGTGCCAGGGCTGCCCGGGGTGCCTGAGCGGTGGGGGCTGCGGTGACGTATCCGACGATACCGGCGGAGCCGGACGCCTCCGCGCGCGGGCCGGTCGCGCGCCGTCGTGCCTGGTCAGGGCAGGTCCGGGACGGGACATGGCCGGGACGCGGCGAGGTGGCGGCCCCTCGGGAGGGGCCGCCACCTCGCACCGCGTGATCCTGGCGTCAGGCCTTGCGCGCGCGGGTCGCCTTCTTGGCGGCGGGCTTCTTCGCCGTCGCCGTCCCGGCGGCCTTCGCCGTCGTGGTCCGGGCGGTCTTCGCCGTGCCCGCCTTGGCCGTGGTGGCCTTCGCCGTGCCCGCCTTGGCCGTGGTGGCCTTCGCCGTGCCCGCCTTGGCCGTGGTGGCCGTTGCCGTCTTCCGCGCGGGGGCGGACTTCGCGGCTACGGCCTTCTTCGCGGCCGTCTTCCGCGCCGGCTTGCGCGTCGCGGGCACGGCCGCCTCGCTCACCCGGTCCGCGTCCAGGATGCCCTGGAGGAACTTCCCGGTATGGCTGGCGGGCACGCCGGCCACGTACTCCGGGGTGCCTTCGGCGATGACCAGGCCCCCGCCGTTGCCACCCTCGGGGCCCATGTCGATGACCCAGTCGGCGGTCTTGACGACATCGAGGTTGTGCTCGATGACGATCACCGAGTTGCCCTTGTCGACCAGGCCGGAGAGCACCTTGATCAGCTTGGAGATGTCCTCGAAGTGCAGACCGGTGGTCGGCTCGTCCAGGACGTAGACCGTGCGTCCGGTGGAACGCTTCTGAAGCTCGCTGGCGAGCTTCACCCGCTGGGCCTCACCGCCGGAGAGCGTCGGCGCGGACTGGCCGAGCCTGACGTATCCGAGACCGACCTCGTTGAGCGTCCGCAGGTGACGCGCGATGGTCGGGACGGCCTCGAAGAACTCCAGGCCCTCCTCGATCGGCATGTCCAGCACCTCGGCGATGGACTTGCCCTTGTAGTGGACCTCCAGGGTCTCCCGGTTGTAGCGCGCTCCGTGGCAGACCTCGCACGGGACGTACACGTCCGGCAGGAAGTTCATCTCGATCTTGATCGTGCCGTCGCCGGAGCAGTTCTCGCAGCGGCCGCCCTTGACGTTGAAGGAGAACCTGCCCGGGAGGTAGCCGCGGACCTTCGCCTCCATCGTCTCCGCGAACAGCCTGCGGACGTGATCGAAGACGCCCGTGTACGTGGCCGGGTTGGACCGGGGCGTGCGTCCGATGGGCGACTGGTCGACGTGCACCACCTTGTCGACGAGGTCGTCCCCGTCGACCCGGGTGTGCCGGCCGGGCACCGACTTCGCGCCGTTCAGCTCGCGGGCCAGGTGTGTGTAGAGGATGTCGTTGACCAGCGTCGACTTCCCGGAGCCGGAGACGCCGGTGACGGCCGTCAGCACGCCGAGCGGGAAGGAGACGTCGATGTCCTGGAGGTTGTTCTCCCGGGCGCCGTGCACCGTGAGCAGCCGCGAGGGGTCGACGGGACGCCGGATCTCGGGCATCGCGATCGACCTCTTGCCGGTCAGGTACTGACCGGTGATCGACTTCTCGTTGGCCAGCAGCTCCTTGAGCGATCCGGAGTGGACCACCTTGCCGCCGTGCTCGCCGGCACCGGGGCCGATGTCGACGACCCAGTCGGCGACCTTGATGGTGTCCTCGTCGTGCTCGACGACGATGAGCGTGTTGCCCATGTCGCGGAGCCGGACCAGGGTCTCGATCAGCCGGTGGTTGTCGCGCTGGTGCAGGCCGATCGACGGCTCGTCCAGCACGTACAGCACGCCGACCAGGCCGGAGCCGATCTGGGTGGCGAGCCTGATGCGCTGTGCCTCGCCGCCGGACAGGGTGCCCGCCGCGCGGTTCAGCGAAAGGTAGTCCAGGCCGACGTCGACCAGGAACTTCAGTCGCTCGTTGACCTCCTTGAGCACCCGCTCGGCGATCTTCTTGTCGCGGGCGTTCAGCTTCAGCCGGCCGAGGAACTCGGCGCACTCGCTGATCGACATCGCGGCGACCTCGGCGATGGACTTCTCCATCACCGTGACCGCGAGGACGATCGGCTTGAGCCGGGTGCCCTCACAGGTCGGGCACGGCACCTCGCGCATGTAGCCCTCGAAGCGCTCCCTGCTGGAGTCGCTCTCGGCCTCCGTGTGCCGCCGCTTGACGAACTGCACCGCGCCTTCGAAGGACGGCGTGGTGTAGGCGCGCTCGCGCCCGTACCGGTTGCGGTAGCGGACCTCGGTCTGGATCTTGTGCCCGAAGAGCAGGGCCTTCTTGGCCCGCTGCGGCAGCCCGGCCCAGGGGATGTCCGTACGGAATCCGAGGGCTTCGGCCAGCGCGTTGATCTGACGGCCGAAGTACTCCTTGGTGTGGCCGTGCGACCAGGGGTGGATCGCGCCCTCGTCGAGGGACTTGTCCTCGTCCGGGACGATCAGCTCCGGGTCGACCTCCATGCGCGTACCGATGCCCGTGCAGTCGGGGCAGGCACCGAAGGGGGAGTTGAAGGAGAAGGAGCGCGGCTCCAGCTCCTCGAAGGAGAGGTCGTCGTACGGGCAGTAGAGGTGCTCGGAGAACATCCGCTCACGCTCGGGGTCGTCCTCGGACAGGTCGACGAAGTCGAGCACGACCATGCCGCCGGAGAGGCCCAGCGCGGTCTCGACCGAGTCGGTCAGCCGGCGCTTGGCGCTGTCCTTCACCGTGAGGCGGTCGATGACCACCTCGATGGTGTGCTTCTCCTGCTTCTTGAGCGTGGGCGGCTCGGAGAGCTGGATGGTCTCGCCGTCGACCCTGGCCCTGCTGTACCCCTTGGTCTGCAGGTCGGAGAAGAGGTCGACGAACTCGCCCTTGCGCTCGCGCACCAGCGGAGAGAGCACCTGGAAGCGGCTGCCCTCGGGCAGGCCGAGGACCTTGTCCACGATGGCCTGCGGCGACTGGCGCGAGATCGGACGGCGGCACTCGGGACAGTGCGGCTTGCCGATCCTGGCGAAGAGCAGCCGGAGGTAGTCGTAGACCTCGGTGATCGTGCCGACCGTCGAGCGCGGGTTGCGCGAGGTCGACTTCTGGTCGATGGAGACGGCGGGCGACAGGCCCTCGATGAAGTCGACGTCCGGCTTGTCCATCTGGCCGAGGAACTGCCGGGCGTAAGAGGAGAGGGACTCCACGTAACGCCGCTGGCCCTCCGCGAAGATCGTGTCGAACGCGAGCGACGACTTGCCCGACCCGGAGAGCCCGGTGAAGACGATGAGGGAGTCGCGGGGGAGGTCGAGCGAGACGTTCTTGAGGTTGTGCTCGCGAGCGCCACGGACGATGAGACGGTCGGCCACGCCGGTCCGCACCTTTCTAGAGAGAAGCGGGGGAACTGAGCCCCTGCCCCAGGGTATGGGGGGTGCCACAGCGATGTACGAAGCTTTCGACTCCGAGCGTATAGCACGCGCATTCGATTTACGGACGGCTGATGACTCCTTCACCCGAATGAGTGGCCGGCGCTAGGCTCGGCCCATGACTGATCATGTGCACGACCTCGCGGCACTGCGAGAAGCGACCGTCCGACTGCTCAGCGCCACGGAGAAACTGGACGACGCGGCACTCGCCGAACCGTCGCGTCTGCCGGGCTGGAGCCGGGGTCATGTCGTCGCGCACCTCTCACGTAACGCCGACGCGCTCGTAAATGTTCTCCAGGGCCGGCCCATGTACGCAGACAGCGAAACCCGCGACCGTGACATCGAGCGCGACGCGCCCCGGCCGCGGGCCGAGCAGCTGGCCGACCTGGCCGCGAGCGCGGCCGGCTTCGTGGACGCCGCCGCGGCCCCGGCCGACTGGTCGCGGACCGTCGCGATGCGTAACGGTGTGACGGACTCGGCATCCCGGATTCCCTTCCGCCGCCGCATCGAGGTCGAGCTGCACCACGTCGACCTGGGGGTCGGCTACGAGCTGGAGGACTTGCCGGACGAGTTCACCGCCCGGGAGATCGACTTCCTGGCCGAGCGCTTCGCCGGACACCCGGCGGTCGTCCCGACGGGCGTGGCCGACGACACAGGCCGCACCTGGACGACCGGCGGCGGTGCGGATGGCGGGTCCGTCGAGGTCCGTGGCACGGCGTCCGACCTGCTCGGCTGGCTCAGCGGGCGGCGCGACGGGTCCACCCTGACGGTTGAAGGCGGAACCCTTCCCGCACTGCCCCCGCTATAGGCTGAGAGGCATGACGTACAGCGGAACGGTCAAGGTCGGCGGGCGTGCGGACGTACACGAGTTGACGGACCTGATGATCTCCAAGGCCGCCGTCGGCCCGATGAACAACAACGCCTATCTGCTGCGCTGCCGGGCCACCGGCGAGCAGCTCCTGATCGACGCGGCCAACGACGCCGCCACCCTGCTGCAGCTGATCGGTGACGACTCGATCGCCTCGGTCGTCACCACGCACCGGCACGGTGACCACTGGCAGGCGCTGGGCGAGGTGGTCGCGGCCACCGGCGCGCGCACGTACGCCGGGCGGTTCGACGCCGAGGGGATCCCGGTCCCGACGGATGTGCTCGTCGAGGACGGCGACACGATCCGGGTCGGGCAGGTCGCGCTGACCGCCCGCCATCTGACCGGTCACACCCCGGGCTCGATCGTGCTCCTCTACGACGACCCGCACGGCGCTCCGCACCTGTTCACCGGGGACTGCCTCTTCCCGGGCGGGGTCGGCAACACGTTCGAGGTCCCCGGGGCGTTCGAGAGCCTGCTGCGCGAGGTGGAGGCCAAGCTCTTCGAACCACTGCCCGACGAGACCTGGGTCTACC
Source organism: Streptomyces sp. NPDC050422 (assembly GCF_044458665.1). Classification (NCBI taxonomy): domain Bacteria; kingdom Bacillati; phylum Actinomycetota; class Actinomycetes; order Kitasatosporales; family Streptomycetaceae; genus Streptomyces; species Streptomyces sp. NPDC050422. Next base: position 265,514 of record NZ_JBITIE010000005.1, on the reverse strand, counting down.
CGGGCCACGGGCACGACACCACGCTGGGCGACGAGCGCCCGCGGCTGCCGGAGTGGCGCGCCCGGGGCCGGTGACGACGACGGGGGGTGCGGGCGCGTGATCCGCGCGCCCACACCCCCCGTTTCCGCCCGGGCGACTACGAGGCGTCTACGCCGGCACCCTTGTCTGCGGGATCCGCGGCCTTCCCCGCCTCCGCGGCGGCCTCGGCCTCGGCCGTCTTCTTGTTGGCGATCAGGCTGGTGATCGTGGTGATCACGAGCACCCCGCAGATGACGCCGAGCGAGACCGGGATGGAGATCTCGGGGACGTGCACCCCGGACTCGTGCAGCGCGTGCAGCACGAGCTTGATGCCGATGAAGCCGAGGATGACCGAGAGCCCGTAGCTGAGGTGGACCAGCTTCTTGAGCAGGCCGCCGATCAGGAAGTACAGCTGTCGCAGCCCCATCAGCGCGAAGGCGTTGGCCGTGAACACGATGTACGGGTCCTGGGTCAGGCCGAAGATCGCGGGGATGGAGTCCAGCGCGAACAGCACATCGGTGGTGCCGATGGCGAGCATGACGACCATCAGGGGTGTCAGGACGCGCTTGCCGTTGTTGCGGATGAAGAGCTTGGTGCCGTGGTACCGGTCGGCGACACCGAAGCGGCGCTCGATGTTCTTGAGGAGGCGGTTCTCCTCGAACTCCTCTTCCTCCTCATCGGCCCGGGCCTCCTGGACCAGCTTCCAGGCGGTGTAGATCAGGAACGCGCCGAAGATGTAGAAGACCCACGAGAAGTTGGCGATGACCGCGGCACCGGCGGCGATGAAGATCGCCCTCAGCACCAGCGCGATCAGCACGCCGACGAGCAGCACCCGCTGTTGGAGGTGGGAGGGCACCGAGAACTTCGCCATGATCAGCACGAAGACGAAGAGATTGTCGACGCTCAGTGACTTCTCGGTGATGAATCCGGCGAAGAACTCGCCCGAGGCCTGACTTTCGCCGAACACGAGCAGGCCGAGCCCGAAGAGGGCGGCCAGCGCGATCCAGACGACCGTCCAGATTCCGGCTTCCTTGGTCGATACGTCATGGGGCTTGCGCCCGATGAAGAAGTCGACGGCGATGAGGGCGCCCAGACCAAGAATGGTCAGCGCCCAGAGGGTCCATGAAACGTCCACTGCGCCTCCGGCAGTTCGCTACGGCTACTGATCAGCGTCGTCGCTGCCGGAGGTCTCTTCCACCTGGGCGCACGGGATGCGCGCCTGGCCGGCGCCCCGGGACCGGTCACAGTCCGTACTGACGGGCACGCCGCGATCGGGAGTACTCCCCTCCGCCCAAAGAACAGTACAGGGAACACCAAGGAAAGGTAAAGAACAGGGTAAAGAAGATCCAAAACACCAGGTCGGAACAGGTGTGGGTGGACCGGCCCGGCCGCTGGCTCAGCGATGCCCGGTGCGACGCGCGGCGGCGACCCGCTCCAGCACCTGCTCCAGCACGCGACTGCCGGCCGGGGTCCTGAGCGGCTCGTACGTCCAGGCGTGACCGACCCAGGGGTCGGCCAGGTGGTCGTCGGCGACCGGGGTGACGCGGAGCAGGGACCGCCACAGCGGGTCGAGCACCGGACCGTACGCGGAGGCGTCCTCCCGGTCCGCGACCATCATCAGATGCACACCGACGGACGGCCCCTCGTCGGCGAGATAGCGCAGCTGGGTGACGGCACGGTCGTCGAAACCGTGCGGGAAGTCGTTGACGATCAGCAACTGCTCGGCCGGGTCCAGATCGGACGGCAGCGAATCGGCGGCTCCGGCCCTGATCGCCATCTGCACCAGGTCGACCCGCCGGGTCAGCTGGGCGAGGACCGAGGACACTCCCCCGGGCCCGGACGCGGGCGGGCCCGCGAGCACCCCGGCGCCGACCAGCGGGGCCAGTGCCGCGGCGGCGGAGCCCGCCGGGTCGATGACATGGACCGAGAACTCGTTCGGCGGGTAGACGGCGAGCATCCGCGCCGCGTGCAGGACGGCGCTCTCCATCGCCAGCCGGCGCAGCTGGTCCGAATCGGTCAGGGCGGCGGCCTCGGACGCCGTGCGCCCGCTGTCGATCCACATGCCGCGCTCCAGCGGCAGCCGGACGAGCAGCGGGATGCTCATCCCGGTGCTCTCCGGCAGGTGGAGGTCACCGATCCGCAGAGCCATGGGAATCTCCATCGGGACGCGGTACCCGTGCCACACCGGGTTGTCCCAGCCCGCGTACGCGGCGGGCAGCGCGGGTTCCACCACAGCGGCCTCGGCGGCGAGCTGCGCGAGGTCCCGGTCCAGCGCCTCGCGGGCGCGGCCGGTCAGCTCGTCGCGCTTGGCACGGGCCTGTTCACGGGCCAGGTCGCCCGCCCCGCCGATCCGGCTGCGCGGATCGGACAGGGTCCGCTCCAGCTCCTGGTCCATCCGGGACTCGGCGAAGTCGACGGCGCTGCGGTACGCGGCGGCGGTCCGGGCCAGGTCCTCGAACATGCCCCAGACCTGGTTGTAGAGGCGCTCGTCCATGGACCAGCCGGTGGCGTCCCCCGCCACGGGGGTCGCGGGCCGGCCGGGCTGGGCGGGGGGCGCCGCGGGCGGCGGCGGCGGGGGTGCCGCGGCCTGGCGGCGCGGGTGCGCGTAGTCGATGGGGCCGCCCGCGGGGGCCGAGGCGGGGGCGACCGGGGTGGCAGCCGGGGCGGCGGGCTCGTCGGGGCCGGGGAGCGGGCCCGCCTGGGGCCTGCCTGCACCCTGGGCAGACGCGGGGCTCCCCGCGTGCCTGACCCGCTCGCCCTCCGGGGTGCGGGGCGGGGGCGGGGCCACCGAGCGGTCCAGACCGCGGGCGACCGCTTCCTGGATCGACCGTGCCAGGTCGGCCGCCCCGGTCACCCCCTGGTCGGCGAGCATCGCGGCGAGCCCGCCGGCATAGCCCTGGCCGACCGCGCGGACCTTCCAGGCCCCCTGCCGGCGGTAGAGCTCCAGGGCGGCGACCGCGGACTCGGTGTCCAGACCGGTCAGGGTGAAGGTGGCGATCTCCGTGCCGTCGAGCCCGGTGACCGCGACGAACGGCGAGGCGACGGCCCCGAACCGGTTCGGGCCGCCCGCCTCCAGCGGCAGCGCCAGCAGCACCGTGACCCGGTGCACCGCCTCGGGCAGGGCGTCGAGGTCGACGGCGAGCCGGTGCTCGGCCGCGGCCTGCCTGGACACTTCCAGTCCCGGCAGCTGCGGCGACCCGGGATGGGCTATCCACTCGACGCCGCGCACCGTGCCGCGATCGTCCCCGAGCGTGGCGCCGGCCACGACGGGCGCGCCGGCCGAAACCCGGATCTCCAGACGGGTCTGGGGCAACGTGTGGTTCTGCCCCCGGACCAGCTCGGCCGTCATTGCCCTGTCCCCTCGACGAGTTGCTGCTGCGCGATGCGGAGTCGTGCGTGGTGCGGTGCCGTCGCGGCGCCGGGCGGTGGCGTGTGCCGCGATGCGGTGCAGCTCCCGGTGGCCGATGCCGCCGGGAGCTGCGCGTCGTGATGCGGACCCGTGGGTCCGGCCCTGCTTACAGGTGCGGCAGGATCGCCGGCATGAGGTCCTGGAAGGTGCGGCCGTTGGCCGGGGTACCGATGGCGGTCATCTGCCACCCGCTCCCCGCACGGTGCACCTTCGCCATGATCTGGGCGGTGTACTGCCCGCCGCCGTCCAGCGTGTAGCGGGCGAGCTCCTGGCCGTTGGTCTCGTCCACGATGCGGCAGAAGGCGTTCTGCACCTCCTGGAACGTCTGGCCGGTGAAGGAGTTCACCGTGAAGACGATCTGGTCGATGTGGACCGGCACCCGCTGGAGGTCGACCAGGATCGCCTCGTCGTCGCCGCCCGAACCGGCGCCGCCGACGAGGTTGTCCCCGGTGTGCTTGACCGAGCCGTCGTCACTGACGAGGTGCCGGAAGAACACGACGTCGACCGGCTGCTTGTCGGCGAACAGGACCGCCGAGGCATCCAGGTCGATCTCCCGGGTGCGGGAGCCGAACAGACCGCGGCGCGGAGCCGCCTGCCAGCCGAGCCCCATCCGTACCGCGGTCAGGGTCCCCCCGTCGCTCTTCTGCAGGCTGATGGCCTGACCCTTGGTCATATTGACCGTCACGCGCTGTCCCCTCTCCGCTGTCCCCGCAACCGTCCTTGCGCGGTTTTCCAGCACCCTACGCAGTCCCACCACGGGCACAGCTACCGAGGGCCGTTTTGTGTCGGTCTTGCAACACACCACGTGCCACGTGGTCAGGCCAGACCCGCCTCCCGCATCTGGCGCAACTCCTTCTTCAACTCCCCCACCTCGTCACGCAGTCGGGCGGCCACCTCGAACTGCAGGTCCGCGGCGGCCGCACGCATCCGGTCGGTCATCTCCTCGATGATCCCGGCGAGCTCGGTGGCCGGTCGGTCCGTGACCGCCGCCTTGCCGCCACCGGCCTTTCCCTTCGCCGCACCGGCCTTGACGCCCAGCGTGGGCACGGGTGCCTTGGCCCCCTTGGTCTGTCGGTAGCCGGTGCCGAGCAGCTGCTCGGTGTCGACCTCCTCGCGGGCGATCGTCGCGACGATGTCGTTGATCTTCTTGCGCAGCGGCTGCGGGTCGAGTCCGCGCTCGGTGTTGTACGCGATCTGCTTCTCGCGGCGGCGGTTGGTCTCGTCGATGGCCTGCGCCATCGCCGGGGTGATCTTGTCCGCGTACATATGGACCTGCCCCGACACGTTACGAGCCGCGCGTCCGACGGTCTGGATCAGTGAGGTGGCCGAGCGCAGGAAGCCCTGCTTGTCGGCGTCGAGGATGGCCACGAGCGACACCTCGGGCAGGTCGAGGCCCTCTCGCAGCAGGTTGATCCCGACCAGGACGTCGTACTCGCCGGAGCGCAGCTCGCGCAGCAGCTCGATGCGGCGCAGGGTGTCGACGTCGCTGTGCAGATAGCGGACCTGGATGCCCAGCTCCAGGAAGTAGTCGGTGAGGTCCTCCGACATCTTCTTGGTGAGGGTGGTGACCAGGACCCGCTCGTCCTTCTCGGTGCGCTTGCGGATCTCGTGGACCAGGTCGTCGATCTGGCCCTCGGTGGGCTTGACGACGATCTCCGGGTCGACGAGGCCGGTGGGCCGGATGATCTGCTCCACGAAGCCGTCGCCCCGGGAGAGCTCGTACTTTCCCGGGGTGGCGGAGAGGTAGACCGTCTGGTTGATCCGTCCGAGGAACTCCTCCCACTTCAGCGGGCGGTTGTCCAGGGCGGAGGGCAGCCGGAAACCGTGGTCGACGAGGGTCCGCTTGCGGGAGGCGTCGCCCTCGTACATCGCGCCGATCTGCGGCACGGTGACGTGCGACTCGTCCAGGACGAGGAGGAAGTCCTCGGGGAAGTAGTCGAGGAGGGTGTGGGGGGCGGTGCCGGGGTCGCGGTCGTCGAAGTGCATCGAGTAGTTCTCGACGCCGGAGCAGGTGCCGATCTGGCGGAGCATCTCGATGTCGTACGTCGTGCGCATGCGGAGCCGCTGGGCCTCCAGCATCTTGCCCTGCTTCTCCAGCTCGGCGAGGCGCTGCTCCAGCTCCCGCTCGATGCGGCCGACCGCCTTCTCCATGCGCTCGGGGCCCGCGACGTAGTGGCTGGCGGGGAAGACGTGGAGCGACCGGTCCTCGCTGATGATCTCGCCGGTGAGCGGGTGGAGCGTGGAGAGGGCCTCGATCTCGTCACCGAACATCTCGATGCGGACGGCGAGCTCCTCGTAGACCGGGAAGATCTCGATGGTGTCGCCGCGCACCCTGAAGGTGCCCCGGGTGAACGCCAGGTCGTTGCGCGTGTACTGCATCTCGACGAAGCGGCGCAGCAGCTGGTCGCGGTCCATCTCGTCGCCCACCTTGAGCTGGACCATCCGGTCCACGTACTCCTGCGGGGTACCGAGGCCGTAGATGCAGGACACCGAGGCGACCACGACGACGTCCCGCCGGGTGAGCAGCGAATTCGTGGCGGAGTGGCGCAGCCGCTCGACCTCCTCGTTGATCGAGGAGTCCTTCTCGATGTAGGTGTCCGACTGCGGGACGTACGCCTCGGGCTGGTAGTAGTCGTAGTACGAGACGAAGTACTCGACGGCGTTGTTCGGCAGGAGTTCGCGGAACTCGTTGGCCAGCTGGGCTGCGAGGGTCTTGTTCGGTGCCATCACCAGGGTGGGGCGCTGAAGCTTCTCGATCATCCAGGCGGTGGTCGCCGACTTGCCGGTGCCGGTCGCGCCGAGGAGCACGACGTCCTTCTCACCTGCCCGGACGCGCCGCTCCAGCTCGGCGATGGCCGCCGGCTGGTCGCCGCTGGGCTGGTAGGGACTGACGACCTCGAAAGGCGCCACCGAACGTTCGATCTTCGAAACGGGCCGCATGCAACCACCGTACGACCCCCCACTGACAACGGGGCCGGATCAGCGCCCGCGGCGGCCCCCGGTCACCAGTCCTGGGGCTGCGCGGACTCCCGGTGCTGCGAGTGGAACGACGCCGGGTCGGCGTGCGTACCGAACCGGGGTACCTGACGCTGGGCCGGGATCCCGGGCATCCGGGCTCCGCGGACGGCCGCGGGGTCGTTCCAGTCGGGGGTGCCCATGACCACCAGGGGGTCGAACATCACGACGACGGCGGCCAGCACCAGGAAACAGGCCGGGCCGATCAGCATGGGGACGAGCAGAGCGGTCGCGCTGTCGCCCGGGCCGGAGGGGGTGCCGGTGAGGGCGGCGGGATGGAGATGAACCCTGAGGGCGGCCATGCCGGTGTAGTGCATGCCGCTCACCGCGACACCCATCACGACGCTGGCACCGAGGCTGGGCAGGAAGCCGTGGATGGAGACCGCGGCCCAGAGGGCGGCGGTGGAGGCCACCACGGCGATGACGACCGAGAGCGACACGGTGATCGTGTCGTACTCGAACTGCCCATCAAGTCGCATACCGGCCATGCCGAGGTAGTGCATGGAGGCCACGCCGAGTCCGGTGATCGTCCCTCCCGTCACCAGCGCCATGCGGGTGGCGCCGCGGTACCCGACCAGGAAGATCCCGATGCCGACCATGACGATCGCGACGGCGAGGCTGGCGAAGGTGATCGGCTTGTCGTAGCCGATCGGCACCTCTTCGACGGTGAATCCCACCATCGCGATGAAGTGCATCGTCCAGATGCCGGAGCCTATGGAGGTCGCACCCAGAGCCAGCCAGCCGGCCTTGAAGGAGCGCTCGGTACGCAATGACCGGGTGGTGCAGCGCAGGCCCAGGGCCGCGCCGAGACAGGCCATGAGAAAAGCGGCCGCGGGAGTGACCGCCCCATAGCCGAAACCGTCGATCGTTCCCTGCATGCTCGTACGCCCTTCGCAGAAGCCCGGGTTCGGATGACCCTAAGGCGCAAGGCCCGGCAAACAAACAGAAGAGCTGCATTTTACCGACAGGGGCAGCGGCCCGTGACCCGGTCCCCGGGACACGTTCACGTCACCGTCACCCTTCGCCTGTTCCCCGTTCGGGGACGGCTGGGAACCTCGGGCCGTCCGCAACTCTGACGCAAGGAGTCCACGTGTACGCAGGCACCGCAACCGCCTCCGTCGCTGCCGCCGCCCTGCTGGGTGCCGGCGCACTGCTGATGTCGAGTACGACCGCCGCCGCACCGGGCACGGACGCCGCCCCGACCGGCCGGCCCGCGGCGGTGGCCCACACCGTCGCCGCCCGCTCCGCGACGGTCGTGGGCCCCGGAGTCCGGACGGCGGGCGACGCGGCCCGGGGCCGGACGGGCGACCCGCTCGTCATCGCCCACCGGGGTGCGTCGGCGTACGCGCCGGAGAACACCCTGGTGGCCGTGGACAAGGCCGACGTCCTGGGCTTCGACTGGGTCGAGAACGACGTCCAGCTCACCCGGGACGGCGTGCTGGTCGTCATCCACGACACCAGCCTGAAGCGGACCACGGATGCCGAGGAGGTCTTCCCCGACCGTGCGCCGTGGGCGGTCAAGGACTTCACGGCCGCCGAGATCGCCCGGCTGGACGCGGGCAGCTGGTTCGGTCCGCAGTACGCCGGGGCCCGGGTGCCCACGCTCCGGCAGTATCTGCAACGGATCGGGCGCAACCGGCAGAACCTGCTGCTGGAGATCAAGAGTCCCGAGACCTACCCCGGGATCGAGCAGGCGACCCTGCGGGTCCTGCGTCAGGAAGGGTGGCTCGACCGCGGGCACGTCAGCAGCCGTCTGGTGATCCAGAGCTTCGGAGCCGACAGTGTGCGCAAGGTGCACGAGCAGCGTCCGGACGTCATCACGGGCTTCCTCGGTACCCCGGCCGTCGCCGACCTGCCCTCGTACGCGAAGTTCACCGACCAGATCAATCCGGCGCACACCTCGCTGTCGGGCGAGTACGTGGCGGCGGTGCACGCGCTGAAGGGACCTCACGACAAGCGGCTCCGGGTCAACGCCTGGACGGTCAACGACGCGGAGCACGCGCTCCAGGTGGCCGGCTACGGCGTGGACGGCATCATCACCAACACCCCCGACGTGGTGCGTGAGGCCACCGGCTGACCGCTCGCCCACGGCCAGGAGGCCGCCCACCGCCGATTGTCAGTGGGCGGCCGTAGCGTGGTGCACATGAACAGCGACGGGGTTGTCGAGTGGGCCGTGGTCGACAGTGACATCGGCCCGCTCCTGCTGGCCGCGACCGACGCCGGGCTGGTGACCGTGGTCTTCCACGCCGGGCCGGCGGTCCGCGACAAGGTGCTGGACCGGCTGCGTACCCGGCTGGGCGCCGAACCCGTGGAGGCACCCGGCTCCGCCCGGCTCGCCGAGCCCATACGCCAGCTCGCGGCGTACTTCGCGGGCACCCTGCGGGAGTTCTCGCTCGACCTGGACTGGTCGCTGACGAGCGGCTTCAACCGCCAGGTGCTGCGCGAGCTGGCGGCGGGCGTACCGTACGGCGCGGTCGCCGGGTACGGGGATCTCGCCGGCCGGGTGGGGCAGCCCGGGGCGGCCCAGGCGGTCGGTGCCGCCATGGGCTCCAACCCGCTGCCCGTGGTGGTGCCCTGTCACCGGGTGGTGGAGAGCGACGGCGGGCTCGGCGGCTTCGGCGGCGGCCTGGAGACCAAGCGGCAGCTGCTGGCCCTGGAGGGTGTGCTTCCCCAGCCGTTGTTCTGAGCCGGCACGGTCCGCGGGGTTCGGAACCGGCGCACCGCCTGGCACACTGCGTCGGTGACCGACACCCTCGACGCTCCCGACGCCCCCGCGGGGCCGAGTCCTGCCGGGCAGGTCACCGCGGCCGATCTACCCCGGCTCCGGCGCAGGACGTCCGCGGTGCTCATCGTCAGTCAGATACTCGGCGGCCTCGGCGTGCCCATCGGCATCGCCCTGGCCCCCGTGCTCGCGACACGCGTCAGCGGCTCCGAGGCGCTGTCGGGCCTCGCCCCCACCGCCTCGGTCACCGGCACGGCCCTGCTGTCCCTGCCGCTGGCCGCGCTGATGACCTCGCGGGGCCGTCGTCCCGGGCTCGTGCTGGCGTATCTGATCGGGGCGCTCGGCGCGGGTCTCGTGGTGCTGGCGACCGTAGTGGGGAGTTTCCCGCTGCTGCTGCTCGGCATGGCCGGGTTCGGCGCGGGTTCCTCGGCCAACCTCCAGGCCCGGTTCGCCGCCGCCGATCTGGCCGAACCCGACCGGCGGGGCCGGGCGATCTCGACCGTCATCTGGGCCACCACCATCGGTTCGGTACTCGGGCCCAACATCGCGGCCCCGGCAGGCCGGGTCTTCCGCGGCACCGGCGTCTCGGAGACGGCCGGCCCGTTCGTCTGGGCGGCCGGCATCTTCCTGCTCGCCGCCGCCGTGGTCGCGGTACTGCTGCGGCCCGACCCCCTCCTCACCGCGCGTGCCCTGGCCCCGCGGGAGAACCGGTCGGCCGGGGGCCGTTCACTGCGCGCGGGCGTCGCGGCCGTGCGGGCGTCGCCCATGGCCCGGCTCGCCCTGGTGACCGTGACCGTCTCGCACACCGCGATGGTCTCGATCATGGTGATGACGCCGGTCGACCTCGGCCACCACGGCGCGGACCTCCAGTTGATCGGCCTGGTGATCAGTGGCCACATCGCCGGGATGTACGCGTTCTCGCCGGTGATGGGCTGGCTGTCGGACCGCTTCGGCCGCCTCACCGTCATCGGGCTCGCGGCCGGGCTGCTCGCCCTCGCCGCACTCCTGGCAGGCACCTCGGGCGCCGCGCACGGCAGGACCGCGGCCGGACTGTTCGTGCTCGGGCTCGGCTGGTCCGCGGGCCTGGTCGCGGGTTCGGCGCTGCTCACCGACTCCGTGCCCCAGGCCGCACGCGCCGCCGTGCAAGGGCTGTCGGACCTCACCATGAACGCGTCGGCCGGCATCGGCGGGGCGGTGGCCGGAGTGATCGTCTCCCAGGCCGGCTACGGCTGGCTCAACGCGGCAGGCGCATGCCTGCTGCTGCCGATGGCGGCGCTGGCCCTGCGCCGGACCCTCGCCCGCCGCGCGACGGCCTGAGCCCGTCCCGCCGGGGGCGGGACCTGGCTCACGGGCTGCCCGGCGGACGCTCAGAGGTCAGAGGCTGATGTGGTACGCCTTGCGCAGCGTCTCGTGCACGGTCCACGTCGTACGGTCGCCCTCGCGCAGTACGCAGGCGTCGCCGGGGCCGATCTCCAGCGTGGCACCGCCCTCGACCGCCACGGTCGCACGTCCGCTGACGACGACGAACAGCTCGTTGGCCTCGGTGTCCGTGACCACGCCCGGCGTGATCTGCCAGATCCCGCGCACCTGCCTGCCGTCGGCCGACTCCCACAGCACCTTGCCGGTGACCTCGGGTGCACCCGAGACGATCTGCCCGGGTTCAAGCGGTTCCGGTTCGAGCACGGCATCGGGAATGTGCACGGCGAAAGAGGCAGGAGCTTGATCAAGTGTGGTCATGGCCGGTCACCTTAGCGACCACCACGGGACGCCTCGCCACCAGGGACGGACCGAAAGAAGTCCGGCTCGTCAGGCTCCGGTGCCGCGACCGAACGGCAACCGAACGGCGGCCAGCCTGCCGTCTCCTCCGCCCCTGCCCTGTGGCGGCTCGGCCCGCAGCGATCTCCCGCTGCCCGGGCGGTCTACGTTTGAGTGCGGCCCAGGCGCGACAAAGATGTGGACATGTCACTGACTGAGCCGTTCGACGCCGCCCCCGGTGCGCCCGTTCTCTCCGCGGAGGTGCGGGCCGCCCTCGCCGCCCAACAGCCCGTCGTCGCCCTGGAGTCGACGATCATCGCCCACGGCCTGCCCCGCCCCCGCAACCTGCGGGTAGCCGAGGAGCTGGAGGGGATCGTGCGGTCGGCCGGGGCCGTGCCCGCCACGGTCGCCGTGCTGGACGGCAGCGCCCGGGTCGGCCTGGACAAGGCCCAGTTGGAGCGGGTCGCCGAGGACCCGGCCATGCGCAAGCTGGGGCACCGGGACCTCGCACCGGCACTGGCGACGGGTGCGAGCGGGGCCACGACGGTCTCGGCGACCGCTTTCCTCGCCGCACGGGCGGGCCTGCGCGTCTTCGCGACCGGCGGGCTCGGGGGCGTGCACCGGGGCTGGACCGAGACGCAGGACGAGTCCGCGGATCTGCGGCTGCTGGCGCGGACGGGCATCACCGTGGTCTGCGCGGGGGTGAAGTCGATCCTGGACGTGCCCGCCACGCTGCAGCGTCTGGAAACGCTCGGGGTCGGGGTTCTCGGATACGGCACCGACCGGTTCCCCGGCTTCTACCTGAGCAGTTCGGGCGAGCCGGTCGACTGGACCGTGCGGTCGCCGGAGGAGGTGGCCGAGGTGATGGGCGCCCAGGACGCGCTCGGCGGTCCGGAGGCCGCGCTGATCGTGGCCAACCCCGTGCCGGAGGACGAACAGCTGGATCCCGTCCTGCACGACCGGGTGCTGGCCGAGGCGCTGGACGCGTGCCGGGAGCGCGGCATCGCCGGACAGGCCGTCACACCGTTTCTGCTCGATCATCTGATGCGGGGCACCGAGGGCGCCTCGCTGGAGGCCAACCTGGCGGCCGTCCGCGGCAACGTGGCGCTCGCCGCGCGGATCGCCACCGCCTGGGCCGCCCGGTGACCGGCGGCCTTCTCGTCGTCGGGGACGTGGTCACGGATGTGGTGGCACGGCACGGTTCGGCGCTGGTCCACGGCACGGACACGATGGCCAGGATCCGGACGCGGGCCGGTGGCGCGGGAGCCAACGTGGCCTGCTGGGCGGTGCGTTCGGGCTGCGGCGACGCCCGACTGGTGGCCCGTGTCGGCGCCGACTCCGCGGACTGGCACGGGGACCTGCTGCGGCGCGCGGGGGTGCGCGGGCTGCTGGCCGTGGACGACGGGGCGCCCACCGGCACCGTCGTCGCGCTGGTCGACCCCTCCGCCGAGCGCACCTTCCTCACCGACAGCGGGGCAGTGCTGCGGCTCTCCCCCGACGACTTCTCGCCGTCGATGCTCGACGGCATCGCCCACCTCCATCTGTCCGGTTACCTCCTCTTCGCCGCGACCAGCCGCGCAACCGCCCTGCTCGCCCTGCGGGAGGCGGGACGGCGGCACATCCCGGTGAGCATCGACCCGGCGTCGGCCGGATTCCTGGCTGAACTCGGCGTCGACCGGTTCCTGGCGCTGGTCGAGGGTGCGGATCTCCTGCTGCCCAACGCGGACGAGGCCCGGCTGCTCACCGGGCTCCCCGAACCGGCGGACGCCGCCGCCAAGTTGAGCCTGTTGGTCCGTCAGGTCGTGGTCACCCTGGGCGAGGGTGGCGCCCTGCTGGCCACCGCGGGAACGGTCACCGTCCGCGTGCCGGCCGCACCTGTGCCCGCGGCCGTGGACTCCACGGGGGCCGGTGACGCGTTCACCGGGGGCTTTCTGGCGGCCCGGCTGGCGGGTGCCGACGATGCGGCGGCGGTGGCGGCGGGGTGCCGGGCGGGGGCGGAGGCCGTCACGACCGTGGGCGGCCGGCCCCCGTTGCCCGCGGGGTAGGACCGCCCGGCCCTGTCCACCCGGCCGGAGCCGGGCGCCTTACGCGCTACCCGTCCTGCCGCAGCCCGGTCCAGGCCGGATGGTGCGGGTCATCGGCCCTGACGACCACGTCCGCGCCGACGGTGGGCGCCACCTCGTCCTCGTACCGGGCGAAGGCGGGCAGGGTCCACTGCTCGCCCTCCCCCGTGCGCCGCCGCAGCGCGCCCGCCGACAGCCGCAGATGGACGCTCAGGTCGAACGGGAACCAGTGCCCCAGCAGCAACGGCCCGTGCAGGACCAGCACTCCGCCCTCCGGCAGGGTCCGGTACGGGCTCCGCGTGGCCCGGTCCGTCACCGGATCCCACAGATCGGGCAGCACCCGCCCGCTGCCACCCGGCTCCAGCGGGCCGAACACCTCGCGCCACAGCGCTCCGGTGTCGAACCAGCTGCCGTAGTACGAGTCGGGGTCCCGCCTGCCGTACTCGTACCGCAGACTGGCCGGCCGCAGGAACCCCGCGGTGGACACCGGGAGCACGGCCCGGCCACGCAGCCGCAGCGCCTGGGCCACCGCCTCGGCCGGTTCGCCCGTGCGGGCGGCCGGGGCGCCGTCGACGGCGATCTTGAGCCAGGGCCCTCCGTCGGCAGGCTTCAGCGCGTCGGCGTGCGCGGCCAGCGCGTCCGCCAGCCGTTCCCAGGTGATCGCTTCGAATCGCACGTGTCCATCGTGCACCCCTCGCCGAAAAGCTTCGGCGCCCACCCGTTCGAGCGCGCTACGGTCCTGCCCATGGATCTCGAATTCGCCCGCAGGTTCGCCTCGACGTGGCAGGACGACTGGAACTCCCACGACCTGGACCGCATCCTGGCGCACTACCACGAGGACGTGACGTTCAGCTCCCCCATGATCGCGCGGTTCACCGGGGACATCTCCGGCACGGTCCGCGGGAAGAGTGAGCTGCGCGCGTACTGGGCACGCGGGCTGGAGCTGATCCCCGACCTCGCGTTCGAGGTGATGGACGTGCGGGTGGGCGTCGACACGGTGGTGATCGACTACCGCAATCAGATCGGGGGCCGGGTGTACGAGGTGCTGACCTTCTCGGACGGCCTGGTGAGCGCCGGTCTCGGCGCGTACGGGGAGACACTCGCCCGCTGACGGTCGGCGCCCGGCGGCCGGCCGGGGCGCCAGAGGGCGGGTGCCTCGCGCTACTTCTTGCCGCAGTCCACCGCATCGGCGTCGTCGGAGAGCGGGCTGCCCTCGGGCAGCAGATAGGTCACCCAGAGGACGACGGGTTCGGTGCCCAGATTGCGTCCGATGTGGCGGTGCTTCGTGCCGGACGGCTCGATGAACGACGTGCCCGCAGGCGTCGCCTCGACCGTGCAGTCGTCCAGGGTGCGGGTCAGCGTCCCGGACTTGACGACGGCGATCAGCTGGCCGCGGTGGGTGTGCCAGCCGGTGGAACCGCCCGGCTCGACCGTGATCGTCCGGAAGGTGACGTCGGTGCGCCCCTTCGGTGCCTTCACCTTCAGCTTGCCCGCTGACGTGCCCTCCGCGACCACGGTGCCGCTCACCCCGCTGCCGGGGGTGGCGACGGCCGCCGCCGGTACGAAGCCGAGCGCGGCCACACAGCCCCCGATGACGAGCGCTCTACCCGGTCGCCCCTGGAAACCCGGTCGCCCCTGGGATCCCTGCCGCCCCTGCTGTCTGCTCGTTCTCACGCGTGACTCCTCCATATCGTTGTCCCGGACATCCCAAATGCCCCGACACTACCCAGAGGTTGACCGCGCGAATCACGCCGTCGCACGCGTCATGTCACGCCACCACCACCGTCCCGTCAGGCGCCGCGCAGCTCCGCCGCCAGCGGCCCGTCACCGGCCACCTCGATCCGCCCGTCCTTCACGGCCTCGGCGAACGTCAGCTCGCCCCGCCCCAGCGCGAGACAGAGCTCGGCGTCGAGGGTGATGCGCGCATCGGCGCGAGTGGCGGGCCCGTCCCCGTAGACCGGTTCCCCCGACGCCGGCTCCCCCGTACGCACATGGAACTCGCCCTCGTCCAGGTGCACATCGACCACCCCGCCGGCAGCCGCTGCCCCGAACCCGTCCAGCGCGCGCAGCAGCGGAAGGGCGAACCAGTGCGCCCGGACCGCGTCCGTGGGCCTTCGCTCCACCAGCGCGGGCGCCCCCCACTCGGCGAGCGCCGCGAGGACGGGGAGCAGTCCGTGTCCCCGTTCGGTGAGTTCGTAGACCGCGGCCGCCGCGGGGGGCGGCAGTCTGCGGCGGGTGACCAGCCCGCCCTGCTCCATGTCCTTGAGCCGGGAGGCCAGGACGTCCGTGCTGACACCGGGGAGGTCGGCGTGCAGATCGGTGTAGCGGCGCGGCCCGGCCAGCAGTTCACGGACGATCAGCAGGGTCCACCGGTCGCCGACCGCGTCCAGCGCCCGGGCGCCGGCACAGAACTGGTCGTAACTCCGGCGGCGGACCGGGCGGGTTGCGGGCTGTTGCTGACGTGGCATGCGACGCAGTCTAGACATGTTGTTGGACTTTCCAAGCCCAAGCTTGGTAAAACCAAGTATCGCAATCGGGTCGGGGAGGCAGCACCGCATGGAATTTCGCCAGTCCAGCAAGCTCAACGAGGTCTGTTACGAGATCCGGGGCCCGGTCATCGAGCACGCCAACGCCCTGGAGGAGGCGGGCCACAGCGTGCTGCGGCTCAACACGGGCAATCCGGCGCTGTTCGGTTTCGAGGCGCCGGAGGAGATCGTCCAGGACATGATCCGGATGCTCCCGCAGGCCCATGGCTACACCGACTCGCGCGGCATCCTGTCCGCCCGCCGGGCCGTGGCGCAGCGCTACCAGGCGATGGGGCTTGCGGAGGTCGGCGTCGATGACATCTTCCTCGGCAACGGCGTCTCCGAGCTGATCTCGATGGCGGTGCAGGGGCTGCTGGAGGACGGCGACGAGGTGCTCATCCCGTCCCCGGACTATCCGCTGTGGACCGCGGTGACGACGCTGGCCGGCGGCAAGGCCGTGCACTACGTGTGCGACGAGGCATCGGACTGGAACCCCGACCTCGCCGACATGGCCTCGAAGATCACCGACCGCACCAGGGCCGTCGTGATCATCAACCCCAACAACCCGACCGGCGCCGTCTACCCGCGCGAGATCCTCGAAGGCATCCTCGACCTGGCGCGCCGGCACGGCCTGATGGTGTTCGCCGACGAGATCTACGACCAGATCCTGTACGACGACGCCGAGCACCACAGCGTGGCGGTCCTCGCTCCCGACCTGGTCTGCCTCACCTTCAGCGGGCTCTCCAAGACGTACCGCGTGGCCGGCTTCCGTTCGGGCTGGATGGTGGTGTCGGGTCCGAAGCAGCACGCCCGCAGCTACCTGGAGGGGCTCATCATGCTCGCCTCCATGCGGCTGTGCCCCAACGCCCCTGCGCAGTACGCGATCCAGGCCGCGCTCGGGGGCTGCCAGTCCATCCGGGAACTGGTCGTTCCCGGGGGCAGGCTGTACGAGCAGCGCAACCGCGCCTGGGAGAAGCTGAACGAGATCCCCGGGGTGTCGTGCGTGAAGCCGAAGGGCGCGCTGTACGCCTTCCCGCGCATCGACCCGAAGGTGCACCCGATCGTCGACGACGAGAAGTTCGTCCTGGACCTGCTGCTGCGCGAGAAGATCCAGGTCGTCCAGGGCACGGGTTTCAACTGGCCGCGGCCCGACCACTTCCGGATCCTGACCCTCCCGTACGCTGACGATCTTGACGCGGCGATCAGCCGCATCGGCCGCTTCCTGGCGGGGTACCGGCAGTGAGTACCCGCCGGCGATGAACGGATACCGATCGTGAGCTGCCCCACCTGCCAGGTCCCGGTGCACACCCAGTTCGCCTCGTTCGAGCTCGTCGGGCCGATCGTCGAGGGCGGGCTCGACCCGGCGTCCGACCCCGCCTGGGCGGAGTCGGGCGCGAGCTCACCGGCGGAGTACGCACGGTGGGCGGGCCATCTGTGCGGTATGACCTGCCTGCGCATGGCGCTCGGCGCCGATGCCCCGTCACTCTTCGTACTGCGGGACGGAGCGCTGGAGTACGGCGCGTACACGGAGGACACCGACGGCGCGATCCGGGGACTGGTCTACGCCCCGTTCGCCACGTACGTACGTGAGAAGCACGGCCTGGAGGCGACGGTCCACCGGCATCTCGCACCGGCGGAGATGCTGGACCTGCTGGACGGGGGCCGGTCCGTCATGGCGTCGGTGCACTACGCGATCCGCCATCCGCGGCGGCCCGCACCGGGACGCGGTGGCCACCTGGTGCTCCTGACGTCCCGCACCTCCGACGGGACGGGCGTCCACTTCCACAACCCGTCCGGCACGTCGGCCGCGACCCGGGCGGCGGAGCTTCCCCTGACCGAGTTCGAGCGCTTCTTCGCCGGGCGCGGGGTGTCACTGCGCGCGGCGGTGTGACGCGGAGCCCCGGGAAAGGGAGCGGGCCCGAGGGCGTAGCCGGCCCCCGGGCCCTGTGATTGCCGCCTGTACGGCACGCCGACACTTTTAAAGGTCCCGTGTCAGTCTGATGTCGCCGCGTCCTGCCTTTAGACGACCGCGGATCGAAGCTCCGCGGGCCGGAGTCGAACCGGCATCTCGACGCGCACGGGCACGGGCCCGGTCGATTCGGCGATAGGCGGCGCATGCTGAATCTGGAGCAAGAGTCTGAGATTGATCGCGGCCTGCCTCTGCCAGTTGGGCTACCCCGGCCCGCATCCGTACGGGAGGTACGGACATCCGTACGGGAGGTACGGAAGTGCCGGGGGAGGACTCGAACCTCCACTTGAACCGCGTCGTCACGACAAACTTCAGTGTCAGCTTTGCGCTCCTCGCGCACCCCGGCCGCGTCGACCGCCGCCGGGGATTCCATGGTCGGTCACCTCATCCGAAGAGGTAACCGAAGACCGCATCACCCACCCGCTGGTCCGTGACGTCCACGCCGTTGGCCTCCTCGCGGGCGAACTTGACGGCCTGCTGGAGCTTCTCCACCCGGTCGAGCAGTTCGTTGATCCGCCGCGCGGGCAGCGCCCCGGAGAACTTCACGGTCCTCCAGTAGCCGATCGGGACGTCCTCGTAGTACACCTCGACCTGCGCCGGGTGCTTCTCGGTGGCCTCCGCCTTCACGTGGTTACGGGGCACCTTCTTCGTGCGCAGGGTCCGCACCGGCTCGGTCTTCCACGAGTCCGTCGACGGGTCCTGGCTCCAGGCCTCGGAGGCGTCGAGCACCGGTAGCTTGCGAACGAAGGTGTTGATGTCCGTGAGCTGCTTCTCCAGGAAGAGCAGGTACGACACCGGCACGTCGCTCACGAGCACGCGTCCGTCGACCGAGACGTCGGCGCGGGCCGCGCAGTTCGCCCAGTCCTTCGTGGCGGTCACGTCGAAGAGGCGGGTGAGGGTCGCCGCGGTCTCCCGCAGCACGTCCTCGGCCTTGATCTGCACCAGGGTGGACTCGGGCGGCAACTGCTCGCCCTCCTCGTCCTTCGGCTGGTACGTCCGGGAGATCCCGGCCAGCAGCCCGGCCTTCTGGAGGCCGTGATGCGCCGCCGTCAGGTCCTGGTGAGCCTTGGACTTGACGCCCTTCTCCACTGCGATGATCTGATTGAGTTTCGCCACGTCCAGGAAACCAGCAACAGCAACACACGCCGCACCAGAGGTTTTTGTCGCACGGGAAGCGCCCGGAACATCCGATGCGCCCGTGCGCGCCCGCCCGTTCGAGTGGATTCCGTGCGGCGCCCCTGTGCCACCGCTGTCCGGCGGGGGCAGCTTGCCACAGTGAGCCCCGCGCACCTGCCCCGCACCTGGTACGAAGGGCCTCCCCATGCCTCGTCTCCCTCGCTTCGCCGGCGCACAGAACCCGGCCACCCCCGGATGTGCGGACCCCCGCCTCCGCCCGCGCCGTCGCGCCGCACTCGCCATCGCCGCGACGGGCCTCGCGGTCCTGGCCGTGGGCACACCCGTCGCGTACGCCACGCTGGGAACGGGCTCCCCCACGGACTCAGGGCCGGCGACGTTGGCCGCGCGGGGCAAGGACTACGTCGAGACGCGGCTGTTCTTCGGCACCGAACGCCCGGACGGTGGACCGGATGTGAGCGATCGGCAGTTCCTGGACTTCATCGATGACGAAGTCACCCCGCGCTTCCCGAACGGGCTGACCATCCAGGACGGCCGGGGGCAGTGGCGGGACTCCCACGGAGTCATCGAGCGGGAGCGCAGCTACGAACTGACTCTGCTCTACCCGGCGTCCGAGGCCAGGGTGCGCGATCCGCAGATCGAGCGGATCCGCAACGCGTACGAGAAGGCGTATGCCCAGGACTCGGTGGCGCGGCTGGAGGAGCGGACGACGGCTGACTTCTGATGCCGGGCGCCGGCGGCGCCCGGTCACGCGCCGGCCGTACGCCGCCGGGACAGAAGGCGTGCCGCCGCGTGCACCCCCACCACGGCCACCGGCAGGAACGCGAGCCCGGTGGCCGCCGTGCGGCCCCCGCCCAGCGGGACGCCCGCCTCCCGCAGCCGACGCAGCGCCCAGAGCGAGTACGGAATGACGACGGTCGGCGACGTGGCCACCCCCGGGGTGTAGCCGCCGTACGCCGCCGACTGCGCCAGGTGCACCACGCCGTGCAGCCCGAAGCCGACCAGGACGGTGCCGAAGAACGGGCTGCGGCCTCCGGTGCGCGCGCCGTCCGCAGCGGCGGCCGCGACGATCCCTCCCATGAGGCCGATGGCCGTGTTCACTTCGCGCTGCGAGAGAGCCGTCCGCTGCCACACCCGTTCCGGCACCCACGGCATTCGCTTCCTGAGTATCGATGTTCCCGACACCGGCACACTGCGCGGTGGACCTGGTCGCGCTGACGGAGCAGGTCATCGGCCTGGTCACCGGCGTACGCACCCAGCCGGTCGTGCGGGCCGTGACCTCGGGGTCGGGGCTGCCGGACGACGAACTCGCCGCACTGACCCGCGACTTCTTCGCCGACCGGTTCTCCCGCGAGCAGCCGGTGTTCGCACGGGCCGCCGCACGCGGCGAACTTCCCCCGGGCGTCGACCCGATGCTGCTGCTCGACCTGATCGCCGGGGCCGTATGGATGCGGGCGCTGCTGCGGAACGAGCCGGTTCCGCCCGGTTTCGCCGCTGCCGCCGTAGACGCCGTGCTGCCCGCCCGGAGCGGTTCCCGAGCCGGCCGTCAGCCGCCGCTGAGTTCCAGCAGCGCGCCCACCGGGTCGGAGTCCGGTGCGGCCCTGGGCCACCACTCGTCCTCGCCGGCGTCCGACTCGTAGCCGTACCACCGGCCGTCGTGGCCGAAGCGGAGCTGGAGTGTGCCGCCGGGGTGGGTGAGGTGGTTGCGCCACGGCTGGAAGCGTGGGAAGCCGGCCGCCGCGAGCGCCGGCCGGGCTCGGTCGAACGGGCCGGCCGGGGGATCCCACGGCGTCTCCAGGACGGCGAGCCCCTCGGCGCCGCCCTGGCGCCAGGCTGCTACGGCCCGGGCCAGGTCGGTGGTGTTGCGGCCGGTGGCGGATGCCAGTTCACGGTAGAGGGCGCGGGTGGTGGCGGTGAGTCCGGCCGTGGGGCGGGCGGCTGCCAGCCGGACCGCGTCCTGCCAGGCGGTGAGCCCGGCCAGCGGGTCGGCACCGGTGGCCAGCAGTGCGTGGGCGCGGGCGGCGGCGTCGGTGGCGAGCTGGTCGAGGGCGAGGGGGTCCCGGGCGCCGGGGAACTCCGGGTACGAGGGCGGCCGGCCCGGATGCGGCTCCACCGGGAAGGGGGCGGGCAGCGGCGGCAGGAAGCGGTCGGCGAACGCCTCCTGTGCCGGTACGGACGGGGCGGCGGGCGCCGCGGGCCGCTCGCGCGCGGAGTGTGCGGCGTTGCGCCGGCCCAGGTCCTCCAGGAGTTCGCGCTCGCCCCGGCCGCGCAGCAGCAGGAGGACGAACGGGTCGGCGTCCAGGAGGCGGGCCATCTGGTAGCAGAGCGCCGCCACGTGCTTGCACGGCCAGCCGTGGTCGGGGCAGGAGCAGCCGGGGTCGAGGTCGTCGGCCGCGGGGAGCAGGGCGACTCCGGCGGCCGCCGCCGTGTCGGCGAGGGAGTGCGGCATCTCCTTGGCGAGCAGTGCGGCGAGATGACCGGGGCGGGCGGCGACCGCGTCGAGGAAGGTGTCCCAGTCGGGGTCGGTGAGGGCGCGCAGCCGGAGCTCGGCGCGGTAGGGGCGGGGGCGGCTGCCGTGCACGTAGGCGACGACACGCCCCGGGGTGACGGTGATCGCGGCGACGTTCCCGCTGTCCGCGTACGCGCGTCCGCGGGCGAGCCTGGGCCCGTCCATCGAGAGGTCCTCCAGCGCCGCCACCCAGGCCCTGCCCCACCAGCTGTCCGCGAACGGCTCGTCGTCGCCGGAGGTGCGTGCGGGCACGGCCTCGAAGGTCCGCCGCAGGTCGTCGGGGCCGGGCCGGGACCGGGTGGCGGGCCGGGGGCCGGTGGAGGCGTGGGGGCGGGCACCGGAGGCGGGACGGGGGCTCACGACGGCCTCCGGAGCGAGACGAGATCGGCCAGGTCGCGGTCGCTGAGCTCGGTCAGCGCGGTCTCTCCGCTGCCGAGCACGGCGTCGGCCAGGGCCCGCTTGGCCAGCAGCATCTCGCCGATCCGGTCCTCGACGGTGCCTTCGGCGATCAGCCGGTGCACCTGGACCGGCTGGGTCTGCCCGATGCGGTACGCACGGTCCGTGGCCTGCTCCTCGACCGCCGGGTTCCACCAGCGGTCGTAGTGGATGACATGGGCGGCCCGGGTGAGGTTCAGTCCGGTGCCGGCGGCCTTGAGGGAGAGCAGGAAGACCGGTACCTCGCCGGACTGGAAGCGGTCCACCATCCGCTCCCGCTCGGGCACCGGCGTACCGCCGTGCAGGAGCTGGGAGGGGATCGCGCGCGAGGTGAGGTGCGCGGAGAGCAGCCGGGCCATCGTCACGTACTGGGTGAAGACGAGCACCGAGCCGTCCTCGGCGAGGATCGTGTCGAGGAGTTCGTCGAGCAGCGCGAGCTTCCCCGACCGGCCTGTGAGCCGGGTCGGTTCCTCCTTCAGATACTGCGCGGGGTGGTTGCAGATCTGCTTGAGCGAGGCCAGCAGCTTCATGATCAGGCCGCGCCGGGCGATGCCCTCGGAGGCCTCGATGAACGCCATGGTCTCGCGCACCGTGGCCTCGTAGAGCGTGGCCTGTTCGCGCGTGAGGAAGACGGCGTGGTCGGTCTCCGTCTTGGGCGGCAGCTCGGGGGCGATGCCCGGGTCGGACTTCTTGCGGCGCAGCAGGAAGGGCCTGACCAGCCGGGAGAGCCGCTCCACCGCTTCGTCGTTGGCGATGCCCGCGGCAGTTCCGGTGTTCTCCACGATGCGGGCGTGGCGGGCCCGGAACGCCTTGAGGGGGCCGAGCAGTCCGGGAGTGGTCCAGTCGAGCAGCGCCCAGAGCTCGGAGAGGTTGTTCTCGACGGGGGTGCCGGTCAGGGCGACCCGGGCCGGGGACGGGATGGTGCGCAGCGCCTTCGCCGTGGAGGAGTGCGGGTTCTTCACGTGCTGGGCCTCGTCGGCGACGACCAGTCCCCAGCTGTGGGCGGCCAGTTCGACCGCGCTGGAGCGCATCGTGCCGTACGTGGTGAGGACGAAGCCGCCGTCGGGCTCGGCCAGGGTGCGGTCGGGGCCGTGGAACCGCCGCACGGGGACGCCGGGCGCGAAGCGGTTGATCTCCCGGTGCCAGTTGCCCAGCAGCGAGGCGGGGCAGATCACCAGTGTGGGAGCGGGGTGGGCGCGGTGCAGATGGAGGGCGATGAGGGTGATGGTCTTGCCGAGACCCATGTCGTCGGCCAGGCAGCCCCCGAGGCCCAGCGACGTCATCCGGTCCAGCCAGGCCAGACCGCGCAGCTGGTAGTCGCGGAGGGTGGCGTCGAGACCGGGCGGCGGTGCGATGAGGGTGTCGTCCTCGACGATGCGGGCGCGCAGCGCGGCCAGCGCGCCGACCGGCACGGCCTCGACCTGCTCGCCGTCCACTTCCGCGCTGCCGGTCAGGGCGACGGCCAGGGCGTCCACCGGGTCGAGCAGGCCCAGCTCCCGCTTGCGTGCCTTGCGTACGAGAGCGGGGTCGACGACGACCCACTGGTCGCGCAGCCGCACGACGGGCCGGTGTGCCTCGGCGAGCACGTCCATCTCGGCCTCGGTCAGCTTCTGGTCCCCCAGTGAGAGCTGCCAGTTGAAACTGAAGAGCTGTTCGGCGTCGAAGAAGGAGGTGCCGTCGGTGGCCGAGCCGGGCGCGGGTCGCACGACGGCCGCCGCGGTGAGGGAGCGGGCGAGCTCCCTGGGCCAGTGCACGCTCACCCCGGCGGCCGACAGCCGTGCCCCGCCGGCGCCCAGCAGCTCCTGCAACTCGTCCTCGGTGAGGGCCAGCACGTCGGGGACGGGCTGGTCCAGCAGTCGTTCCAGCGGGGCCCAGACGCGGGCGGCGCGGCGCAGGGCGAGCACGGCGTCGATCCGGGAGCGCGGGCCGAAGGGTTCGCCCGCCGTGCCGTTCCACAGGGCGGCCGCGTCGACGACGTAGGTGGGGTCGGCGAGGCTGTGCACCTGGGTGATGGCGGCGCCGGCATGCCGTGCAGCGGCCGGTGCGTAGCCGTCGGCCGTCTCCTCGCCCGCCGTGGCGCCGGTGGTGCCGGTCGCGTCGAAGAGCTCGTACGCCGAGAGGTCCAGGCGCAGCGACACCCGTACGCCCGCGTCCAGTCCTGCCGCGACCTCGACCGCCCACTCCCGGACGCCGGGCAGGTGCCGGCCCTCCCGGGCCGCGAAGGGCGCGCCCATGGCGAAGGCGGCCGCGGGGGTCCGGGGCAGGGTGTCGGCCACCGCGTCGAGGAAGGAGCCGATGAGCGGCTCGGGGTCGGGGACCCGCAGGGGCGTGCGGTCCGGGACAGGGATCGCATACCCCTCGGCGGGCATGGCCGCGGCGACCGCACGCAGGTGGGCGATGTCCTCGGCGTCGCGCGGTCCGGCCCGCCAGGCGTCGTGGTCGTCGGCAGTCAGTCCGGGGAGCATCCGGCCGCGGGAGACGAGGTGGAGCGCGTGCAGGGTGGCGGCGCCCCAGCAGCGGGTGGCGGGGTGGGCGGACCGCAGGTGTCGGGCACGGGCCAGCAGGGGCACGGCTTCGGCGACCGGGACCAGCAGGGCGGGCACGGTGCTCCGGCGGACGTCCCCCTGCTCGTCGTCGCGGCGGACGACCGTGATCTCGGAGGCCCGCGCGCCCGAGCCGTCCGCCTCGGCGGGTCCACCGGGGCCCTCCAGGGCCCCGGTGCCGGGCCCCCACAGGTCGACCGGGTCGGGCAGCGGGTGCCCTTCCGGGTGCCAGAACGCGATCCGTCCCTCGCGGGGGAGGGCGGCGGGCAGGAAGACCGCGGCGCAGCGCAGCAGGCGGCCGACGGCCGCGTCCTGCGGTGACGGTGCGATACCCACCGGCCTCTCCCCCTTCCCGTCACGTCAGGGCCCGCTCGCGGGCCTCTGTGTCCTCGGCTCTCCGTGCCTGGTCAGCCTGGCCGGCACGGGAACCCTTCGACTCGCGAGTCTAGGCGGGCGGTCTGACAACGGACCGGCCGCCGCCGTTCCCGCAACTCGTACGGGGTCCGGCAGCGGCCGGAGCGTGACCGGGGGTGTGCCTGGCGGGCTGCCGGGTCAGTGCCTGGCCAGCGGCTTCGATCCGGTGGGGCGGGGCCGCCCGGAAGCCGGGGCTGCGGTCCTCGGTGTGGCAGGACGCAGCCGTCCGGAACCCGACGCCGCCGGATCAGAGGGGGCGGGTGCGGAGGGGGTGGGTGCGGGCTGCTCCGCCGGCGGAGGCGGAGGCGGCGCGGAGGCCTCCGGCGCCCGCTCCACGGGCTGCGGCGGCGCCGGCTGCTGCTGGGCCGGCTGCTGGGCCGGCTGCTGCTGGGCCGGCTGCTGGGCCCGCTCGAGGAAGCGGAGGAGCTCCACCGGGAACGGCAGCACCAGGGTGGAGTTCTTCTCCGCCGCCACCGCCACCACGGTCTGCAACAGCCTCAGCTGCAACGCGGCGGGCTGGGCGGACATCTGCGATGCCGCCTCGGCCAGCTTCTTGGACGCCTGGAGTTCCGCGTCCGCGTTGATGACCCGGGCACGCCGCTCACGGTCGGCCTCCGCCTGGCGGGCCATGGAGCGTTTCATCGTCTCCGGCAGCGAGACGTCCTTGATCTCGACCCGGTCGATCTGCACGCCCCACCCGACCGCAGGGCTGTCGATCATCAGCTCCAGGCCCTGGTTGAGCTTCTCCCGGTTGGAGAGCAGATCATCCAGATCGCTCTTGCCGATGATCGAACGCAACGACGTCTGCGCCATCTGCGAGACGGCGAACCGGTAGTCCTCCACCTCGACGACCGCGCTCGCCGCGTCGACCACCTTGAAGTAGATGACCGCGTCCACGCGCACCGTGACGTTGTCCCGCGTGATCCCGTCCTGCGCCGGCACAGGCATGGTCACGATCTGCATGTTGACCTTGCGCAGCCGCTCGACGCCGGGCAGCACCATCGTGAATCCCGGCCCGCGCACATCGTTGCGGAGCCGGCCGAGCCGGAGCACCACGCCCCGCTCGTACTGCTTGACGACCCGTGCTGCGGCCGCCGTGTACAGGGCTGCCGCCGCTATCACGGCCACCACTGCGATCAAGAGCTCCTGGACCATGACGGCCCCCTGCCATCCGGACGGAAATACCGGAACATCTGTTTCACGCCGAATCATGCGCTATTACCACGTTATGCCCCCTTCGGACAGTGGGCGAACCTCCGCCCGTCCACCTGTCCCCCGCCCGGCCGCCTCCCGGATGCCGGGGGCACCGGGACCGGGCAGGGTGACCAGCGTCAGCACGTCCCTCCGTGGCGCACGGGGTGGCGTGACGGAGTGCGTACGGATGAGCCGGACGAGACAGACGAGGACCCGCCCATGCCCGTGATCGACCACCGACGCCGCCGTCTCGGCATCGCCGCCCAGGCCGCGCTCCTGACCCTCACCGTCGCAGGCTGTTCGGGCCTCGGGCGGACCGCTGTCGGCCCGGTCGTCTACACGACCGAGCGGGACGCCGTGATCATGGTGAACAGCCCCTCCGTGAAGGGGTGCCACCGGCTCGCCCCCGCGGGAGCCAAGGAAGTGTCCAACAAGACGCTGATCGACATCATCCTGTACACCACGCGGGACTGCACCGGACCGGGCACGACGTACGTGGCGACGACGCTCTCCGACGTCAACGCGCCGAGCGCGCTGCCGTGGCGCAGCTTCACCACCGTCCACTGATCCGCTGAGCCGCTGATCCACTGACCCACTGAGCCGCTGATCCACTGAGCCGCTGATTCGCGGGTGCGGAAATGCGCCGGGTCGCGGCCCCCGCGGGTCGCCCACCCGGCGCATGTCCGCACCCGCGTTCCGCTCTCACGCACGGCGGCGGACCAGCGCGATCAGTGCCGCCGTCCCGTCCCGGCGGTCCCGGGCGATCAGCACCATCACCACGATGAGCACCGCGGGCATCACCGCGTTCGGCGGGTCGAGCAGCGTCAGCTGGACGATCGACGCCCCTGCCAGCAGCCCGCAGAAGGCGATGGCCGCCACCCCGGCGAGGACCGGGACCAGCAGCGCGATCGCCCCGGCCGTCTCCAGTGCGCCGATGGCGTACATCGCACCGTGGCTCCAGCCCATCCGGCCGAAGGACTCGACGGCTGACTCATGGGCGATCAGCTTGGCGATCCCGCTGAAGCCGAGGAAGAGGGCGAGGGCGTACCGCGCCACGTTCAGCGCGACGGTGCCCCGGCCACGGCGGCCGACGGCAGCGGAGCGGGATGCGGGGGCGGCGGACGTGGACGCGGCGGATGTGGACGCGGCGGTCGTGGTCTCGGACATGGCGGTCTCCTCGGGGAAGCGGTGGGCGGTGGCGCTCACACAAGGTCAGACCGGTTCCCCGCCCCGGACTCATCGCCCCACCGCCCACCAATTCGCCGGGTATCCCCGCTACTTGGGAACGGCCCGCACCCAGACACCGTCGTCCGTGAGATAGCGGTCCACTCTCAGCCCTGCCGCCTCCAGGCAGCCCTCGAACTGGTCCTTCGAAAGCGGACGCGCACGAAACGTCTGCGACCACTGCGCGTCCTCGAAGTCGTACTCGGCGCGCACAGAATGCACGCCGTCCCCGACCGGCTCCGAGGAGACGATCCGGACCGTGTACCCGGCCGGGTGGACACGCTCGCGAGGCAGGTCCGTGTGATAGTCCTCGCCCTGGCGCTGGATGAGCACCGCTCCGCCGTCGCGCACGTGTCTCCGACAGGTCCGCAGCAGCCCGTCCCGCACCCGGTGGTCGCCCGTGTGCACCAGGAAAGACGCCAGCATGACCACGTCGAAGGTCTCGTCACCGAGGTCCAGGGACTCAATGGGGCTGCACACCGTGCGCGCGCCGCGCACCCGCTCCAGCATCTGCGCCGACTCGTCCACCGCCGTGACGTCGAAGCCACGCTCGACCAGGGGATGCGTCACCCTGCCCGCCCCGCTCCCCAGTTCCAGAATGCTCGATCCGGCGGGCACTGCGGCGGCGATCACGTCCGGCTCGTCAGCGACGGCCAGGCGGGTGTACAGCTCGACCGCGCAGCCGTCCGGGGTGATCGCGCCGGGCCCCGTCCCTGAATATCCCTCACGTACCACTCGTTCGCTCATACCCGGCCGAACGAGCGGTCGGCTCCCGCCGTTCCCTCGTCTCACACCGAACGGCGGGCCACCAGTGCCGCGCTGAGGTGCTGGAGGTCCGTGGGCCGGGCCGGGGAGCGGCCGGTCAGCCGGCCGATGCGACGGATGCGGTAGTCGACGGTGTTCGGGCGGACGTGCAGCGCGGCCGCCGCGGCCCTGCGGTCCAGTCCGTGTGCGAGGTACGTCTCCAGCGTGTGCAGCGGCTCCGGTTTCGCCTCCAGCGGGTTCAGGAGACGTGCGAGCCCGTTCAGGGCCTCGCTCGGTCTGCTCAGCTGGTACTCCAACAGGACGTCTGCGAGCCGGTACAGACCGGCGGGCCGTCCGGTACGGACCACGAGGGCGACGATCTCGGCGTTACGGGCCACGGCCGCCAAAACCGCCGCCGGTTCCGTGGTCTCCGCGGCCGCGACGACCGGGGCTCGGCGGCGCCGCAGTTCGACGCGCTGCGTCCGGACACCGACCTGGTGACCCTGACGATAGGCGGGAACGACGCCGGTCCCGTCGGCATCGCGCAGGACTGCATGACGCTCGACCCGACCGCGACCCCGTGCAAGGACAAGCTGACCGAGGGCGGGGTGGACCAGGTGGCACAGCGCATCGCGGAGTTCTCTCCCCGGCCGGCAGCCGTGCTGGACGGCATCCACCAGCGTTCGCCGCAGGCCCGGGTGATCGTCACGGGCTACGGCCTCTCCATCAAGCCGGGCGGCTGCTGGCCGCTGCAGCCCGTACTCCCGGTGGACGCCGACTTCCTCCAGGGCAGCGTCGACCGGATGAACACGTGATCGCCGAGCAGAGCGCCGCACGCGGCGCCGAGTACATCGACCTCGCCACCCCGAGCAAGGGCCACGACTCCTGCCGGGCCCCGTCGGACAAGTGGGTCGAGGGGTACGTGCCGACGGCGGCGGCCGCTCCCCCGCACCCCGACCGGCGAGGTGCGTCGTTCATGGCCCGCCCCCACCTCTTCCGTCGGATCACCGCACGCACGCCGTCGCGGGTCCATGCTGGTAGGAGAGGCGATCGCCATGCGTACCGGTAATGAACCGACGACTGCCCGCAGTCCCCTGCGGATGCGGCTCTGGCTGAGTCTATGGGGCCTGGCCTGGGCCGTCTTCGGCCTGACGGCATTCACCCTCACCGACAGAGCCGGGTGGGCGGCGGCCTGCGGGGTGCTCCTCGTGCTGGTCCTGATCGACCTGACCGTGATCGTCCACCGCATGCATCAGGGGCCGCACTACCAGCCGGGCCGCACCGTCCCGCCCTACGAACCCGATCACAGGGGACGCAGACGCTACGGGCACTGAGCGCGGGAGTCGCTCAGTCCTCCCCGTCGAAACGGGCCGCCTTCAGGTACTCCGGGTTCGGGTCGAGCGCCGCCGCCAGCCGGAAGTGGCGTGTGGCCCGCTCAGGATGCCCGGAGCGCTCGAAGGTTCGCGCGAGGGCGAAGTGCGCGAAGGCGTTGTCCGGCTCCCGCTCCAGTACCAGTTCGAACTCGAGCTCGGCAGGGCGCAGTTGGGCCGCGGCGAAGAAGGCGCGGGCGCGCAGCAGCCGGGCCGCGGTGTTCTCCGGGTGGGAGGCGATCACCGAGTCGAGCAGCTGGACCGCGCCACGCGGGTCGCGCGCCGCCAGCAGTTGCTCGGCCGCGCGGAAGTCGATGACGTGTGTTTCGGGGTTCCTCTCGGGCACGGTCCCATCCTTCCCTCGTCCACCGCCCGGTGAACGTCGGCCCGGCCGCCGGTGTTCCGGCCCGGGGTCAGCCGGCCGCGGCCCGCCGTTCCAGCTCCGCCCAGACCGAGCGGACCTGCGGTTCCAGGGCCGCGATCGGCCCGTCGTTGTCGATGACCAGATCGGCCACCGCACGCCGCTGCTCCCGGGTGGCCTGCGCGGCCATCCTGGCGCGCGCCTCCTGCTCCGTCATCCCGCGCAGGTGTACGAGGCGGTCGAGCTGGGTCTCCGGCGCCGCGTCGACCACGACGACCAGGTCGTAGAGCGGGGCGAGGCCGTTCTCGGTGAGGAGGGGCACGTCGTGGACGACGACGGAACCGGGGCCCGCGGCGCGTTCCAGCTCGGCGGAGCGGGCACCGACCAGTGGGTGGACGATCGCGTTGAGGGCAGCGAGGCGCTCACTGTCGGCGAAGACGATCGAGCCGAGCGCGGGCCGGTCCAGTGTCCCCTCGGCGGTGAGGATGCCGGTGCCGAACTCCTCGACGACGGCGGCGAGCCCGGGGGTGCCGGGCTCGACGACCTCGCGGGCGATCAGGTCGGCGTCGATGAGGACG
The DNA here is from genome assembly GCF_044458665.1 of Streptomyces sp. NPDC050422. Taxonomy (NCBI): domain Bacteria; kingdom Bacillati; phylum Actinomycetota; class Actinomycetes; order Kitasatosporales; family Streptomycetaceae; genus Streptomyces; species Streptomyces sp. NPDC050422. The sequence continues at coordinate 235,532 of NZ_JBITIE010000005.1, read as the reverse complement.
GCGCCGTAGCCCGCGAGCGTCCGGGACACTTCGCTCTTGCCGGCGCCGATTCCACCGGTCAGGCCCACTTTCAGCATGGGCGGCAGCCTAGTGCCCACCGCCCGGTGCTGCTGAGAGACCCCTGACCCGACTCAGCTGTCGCCCTCGCGCTCCGCCAGGAACTTCTCGAATTCGAGGCCGATCTCGTCGGCGGACGGGAGGTCCACCGGCTCGGCGACCAGATTGCCGCGGGTCTCGGAGCCCGCGATCGCGTCGTACTGGTGCTCGAGGCCCTCGACCAGCGAGACGAGCTCCTCGTCGCCCTGGTCGATCTGGCGGTCGATCTCCGTCTGCGTGCGGTGCGCCTCGGTTCGCAGGGCGTGGGCGACCGTCGGCAGGACGAGTCCGGTCGCGGCCGTGATCGACTCGAGCGCGGTGAGCGCGGCGTCGGGGTAGGCGGAGCGTGCGACGTAGTGCGGCACGTGTGCGGCGACACCGAGGACGTCGTGTCCGGCCTCCATCAGCCGGTACTCGACGAGGGCCGCGGCGGAGCCGGGCACCTGCGCCTCGTCGAACGGGCTGCGGTGGCCGGGCATGAGGTCGGTGCGGTTGCCGTGCGGGGTGACGCCGACCGGGCGGGTGTGCGGAACACCCATCGGGATGCCGTGGAAGGTGACGGCCAGGCGGACACCGAGCCGCTCGACGATCTGCTCGACGGCGGCGGCGAACCGCTCCCACTCCACGTCGGGCTCGGGGCCGGACAGCAGCAGGAAGGGGGCGCCGGTGGCGTCCTGGACCACGCGGACGTCCAGCGTCGGGGTCTCGTACGCCGCCCAGCGGTCACGCTTGAACGTCAGCAGCGGGCGCCGTGCGCGGTAGTCGACGAGGCGGTCGTGGTCGAATCGGGCCACGACCTGATGGGGCAGCGATTCGAGCAGCCCGTCGACGATCTGCTCACCGGTCTCACCCGCGTCGATGTATCCCTCGAAGTGGTAGAGCATGACCAGGCCGGCCGACTCCTGGGCAAGCGCCATGTCGACGACAGCCAGGCCCTTCGGGTCCCATTCGTACAAACTCTGCGGATCAGGCACGGTTACCGCTCCTCCTTGTGTTCCTGAAGAAGAACGTCCCGAAGGGCACGGGCATTCCCGCCCCGTGCCCCTTCACATGGTGTTTACCCAAGTACCCGCGTATGCAGTGCCGTGACCGCCTTCCGTGCGGAGGTGAACGCTCCGTGCTGCCAGGCGTCCGCGTAGCTCAGGTGGTCACCGGCGAAGTAGACCCGCCCCGCTGCCTGGTTGAGCGGTGCGAAGACCGGGGCGTCGGGGCCGCCCGACAGGGAGTGCCAGGAGGCCTCCAGGTACGGGGTCTGCCGCCAGTGGTGGGAGAACGACGTGGCGAGTTCCGTACGGTACTTCTCCCCGTGGATCTTCACGCCCTGCGCGACGGCCCGCGTCTCCCGCTCGCGCGGGGTGAGGGCGGCGTACGCGTCGGCGTTGGAGCCGGTGTTGTAGTACCCGATGAGAGTGCCGCGCCGGCTTTGGTGGCCGTACGACGGATACCAGATGTGGGCCAGATCCATGTCCGTCTCCGTGATGCCGCCGTAGATCCGGTGGTCGCTCTCCCACCAGCGACTCCTGTACTCCAGCCCGATCTTTCCGGCCGAGGACGGCTTGCAGGCCTCCAGTGCGGTCTGGACGGCCGGGCCGAGGTTGTGGGCGGTTTTGGCGAGGATGTTGGGCGGCAGGGCGGCGACGCAGTAGTCCGCCTCGATGCTGCGGGTGTGCCCGGACTGCGTGTAGGTGACGGTGACGCCGTGGGCGGTGTCGGTGATCTCCGTGACGGCTGCGCCGGTACGGATCCTGCGCTCACCTATCGCCCGGGTGAGCGCGGCGGGTATCCGGTCCATGCCGCCGACGGGCTGGAACATCAACATCGCCTGGTCGTACTCGAACTCGAAGGCGAAGTAGCGCCCGACGCCGCTGGCGAAGACCTCGGAGGCGGAGGGGACGGAGCCCAGTTCCTCGCCCGGGGTGCCGGCGGCCGCGGGGTCGACGCGGTAGCCGCGCCGTGGGCTGCCGGTGTAGTCGAGGGTGTCACCGATGTCGCCGAAGTCCTTGAGGAAGTCGAGCAGCCGTTCCTGGTCGTCGGCGGTGATCTGCCGGTCGAGGGCGCCCTTGTCCGTGGCCTTGGAGAGGAGCTCGGCCACGTAGCCGTACACATCCGCCTTGGCGGTGCGGTAGCGCGTCGGGGCCTTCATGCCCGACTTCTCGTTGTAGATATAGGCGTTGGCATTCACATTGGTGAACACCTCTATGGGTACGCCGAGTTCGCGACAGTAGTCGAGGGTGACCATCCACTGCGGAATCCGGCCAGGTCCGGCGTTCATGTACTGCCCGTCGGAGAACCGAGCCGTCTGCTTGACGCCGTGGATGTCGGTGGTGGAATCCCCGCCGCGCACGGTGAAGTTGCGGCCGCCCGTGCGACTGCGTGCCTCCAGGACCGTGCAGTCGTAGCCCGCCTTGCCGAGCTCGTAGGCGGTGGCGAGACCGGCGATGCCGCCGCCCACGACGACCACCTTGGCGGCGGCCTTGCCCTTCAGGTTGAAATCACCCTCGCTGGGGGCGCGGAAGGCTGGTTCGCGGCTTGCGGCCCGGGCGGTGGGGGCGAGGCCGAGCGCCCCCATGGTGGCGAACATCGCGCCCGCCCCGCCGGAGAGCCCGACGTCACGGAGAAAGGTGCGGCGGCTCGCGCCCGGCGTCGCGGGCGAGTGGTGCGAAGCGTGAGTCACGTCCCGGCTCCCCTTCGGTTCTTGAGGTTGCCGGGATCCTGGCAAGGGTGTGTTACAGGCCATCAACTACTCGTGTATCCCACACGTTTCCCTGTGTTCACCCCTCTCACCACACCCACGAACAATGGTCCAGACCTTGACATGTCCCGGCCCCGTCCCTACGGTCACTGGGCATCAAGTTCAGACACTCGCCCCACATTCATGTACGAGAACGTCCTGAACCCTTCACGGGAAGGCACCCCATGCGCACCCGCACGCTGTTCCCCGCCCTGCTGGCCACCGCCCTCGCCTCCGGCGGCCTGTCCCTCGCCACCGCCGCCACGGCCGGCGCCGCGACAGTCGTCGAGGTGAGCACCGCCGCGCAGCTCAAGTCGGCGCTCACCGCCGCCTCCCCGGGCGACACGATCCACCTCGCGGACGGCACGTACACCGGCAACTTCAAGGCGCTCGTCCCCGCAACCGCCGCCGCGCGCATCACCCTGACCGGCTCGGCGGCGGCGGTGCTCACGGCAGGCGGCGGCTACGGACTGCACCTCAACGGCGCCTCGTACTGGACGGTGAAGGGCCTCACGGTCACCGGCGGCCAGAAGGGCATCATGGCCGACAGCGCCGACGGCGTGATCATCGACTCGGTGACCGTGCACGACCTGGACATGGAGGGCGTCCACTTCCGCAAGTCCAGCAGCGACGGTGTCATCCGTAACTCGCGGATCTACGACACCGGGCACGACGGACGCGGGATGGGCGAGGGCGTCTACGTCGGCACGGCGGGCGATCTGTCCGACCGGAGCGACCGGGTACAGATCCTGGACAACACCATCGGGCCGGACGTCGGCGGCGAGAACGTCGACATCAAGGAAGGCACCACCGGCGCGCGGATCATCGGCAACACGTTCGACGGCAGCGGGCTGACGGGCGCCAACTACGACGACTCCTGGGTCGACGTGAAGGGCAACGGCATCCTGGTCCAGGGCAACCGTGGTTCCCGTACGACCAACAACGGCTACGAAACACACACCCAGCAGAGCGGCTGGGGATGCGGAACCGTCTTCAAGGACAACGCCTCCGACCTGTCCGGCTCGACGGGCGACAAGCGGATCGCGGTCAACGTCACGAACTACAGCGCGGGCTGCCCCACCACGGTCTACGCGAGCAACACGGTGACCGGCGGCAACGGGCTGACCAACATCACCGTCACCCCGTAACGGCTCGCCTCGGAAACGAGTGAGGCCCGCTCCCCGAAGGGAGCGGGCCTCACTTTCATCTACTGCAGCCGATGACCGGCCGGAGGGTCAGAGCGTCAGCTCTGGCCGCCCGCCAGCTTCTCGCGCAGGGCAGCCAGGGCCTCGTCCGACGCCAGGGCGCCGGAGTTGTCCGCGGACTCCGAGGAGTACGAGCCGCCGCCGCCACCACCGCTGCCGCCCGAGGCAGCCGGAGCGCTGCCGGCCGGGGCAGCAGCGCCCTCGGCAGCAGCGGCCTCGTCGGCCTCGCGGGACTTGATGACCTGGGCCTGGTGCTGCTCGAAGCGCGTCTGCGCCTCGGCGTACTGGGTCTCCCAGACCTCGCGCTGAGCCTCGAATCCCTCGAGCCAGTCGTTGGTCTCGGGGTCGAAGCCCTCGGGGTAGATGTAGTTGCCCTGGTCGTCGTACGACGCGGCCATGCCGTACAGCGTCGGGTCGAACTCGACCGAGGCCGGGTCGCCACCGAAGGACTCGTTGGCCTGCTTCAGCGAGAGGCTGATGCGACGACGCTCGAGGTCGATGTCGATGACCTTGACGAAGATCTCGTCGTTGACCTGGACGACCTGCTCCGGGATCTCCACGTGGCGCTCGGCCAGCTCGGAGATGTGGACCAGACCCTCGATGCCCTCGTCGACGCGCACGAACGCACCGAACGGAACGAGCTTGGTGACCTTACCGGGAACAACCTGCCCGATCTGGTGCGTACGGGCGAACTGCTGCCACGGGTCTTCCTGCGTCGCCTTGAGCGACAGGGACACGCGCTCGCGGTCCATGTCCACGTCGAGAACCTCGACGGTGACTTCCTGGCCGACCTCGACAACCTCGGAGGGGTGGTCGATGTGCTTCCAGGACAGCTCGGAGACGTGCACGAGACCGTCGACGCCACCCAGGTCCACGAAGGCACCGAAGTTGACGATCGAGGAGACGACGCCGGAGCGGACCTGACCCTTCTGGAGGGTCGTGAGGAACGTCTGGCGAACCTCGGACTGGGTCTGCTCGAGCCAGGCACGGCGGGACAGGACCACGTTGTTGCGGTTCTTGTCCAGCTCGATGATCTTGGCCTCGAGCTCCTTGCCCACGTACGGCTGGAGGTCGCGGACGCGGCGCATCTCGACGAGCGACGCCGGCAGGAAGCCACGGAGGCCGATGTCGAGGATGAGACCACCCTTGACGACCTCGATGACGGTACCGGTGACGATGCCGTCTTCTTCCTTGATCTTCTCGATGGTGCCCCAGGCACGCTCGTACTGAGCGCGCTTCTTCGAGAGGATCAGGCGGCCTTCCTTGTCCTCCTTCTGGAGAACCAGGGCCTCGATCTCGTCGCCGACCTTGACGACCTCGTTCGGGTCGACGTCGTGCTTGATCGAGAGCTCGCGGCTCGGGATGACACCTTCGGTCTTGTAACCGATGTCGAGGAGGACCTCGTCGCGGTCAACCTTGACGATGACACCGTCAACGATGTCGCCGTCGTTGAAGTACTTGATCGTCTCGTCGATCGCCGCGAGGAACGCGTCCGCGTCGCCGATGTCGTTGACCGCAACCTGCGGAGTGGTGGCGGTGGTCTCGGTGCTGCTCGTCATGTGGGAAAGGGCTCCGGTACGGACAGTGAGTCGAAGTTACTGCTACGCCGTGAGCCCGTATCGCCTCTGCAGAAGCCGGACAGCCTGGGAAGCGCCGATCCCGAACCGGGAGGCGCCTCGTGAACCGAGGGGACATACATACAGATGCGAGCGCGGCCTGCTAGGTCTGAGGCGCGCAGGCTCGCAGCGCAACTTGTAGCATACGGGGGCAGCAGGGCACGGTCAATGCGCGAAGGCGCACACCAGGGGCGGAACGACCCATACCCGGCACAACTCAGGTCCTCCGAGGCCACATCGGCCCCTGAGATGTTCCGGACACACGGGTTCCGTACTCACCGGTCCCCCTGGTACGTACCGCGTACGACGGGGTGAAGGCAAACTACAACGACGGACACGATGAGCCAAGAGATCTACGCGGCCGAACCCGAGGCGACACGCCGCACCGCCGGCGAGGCCGAGAGCAGCCGGGCCAGCCGCGGCTGGTGGGACCGCAACGCGGACGAGTACCAGAACGACCACGGCGGCTTCCTCGGCGACGACCGCTTCGTCTGGGGCCCGGAAGGACTCGACGAGGCGGAAGCAGGTCTGCTCGGCCCCGCCGGGTCGCTGAAGGGCCTGGACGTCCTGGAGATCGGCGCCGGAGCCGCGCAGTGCTCGCGCTGGCTGGCCGCGCAGGGAGCCCGGCCCGTCGCCCTCGACCTCTCCCACCGCCAGCTCCAGCACGCCCTGCGGATCGGCGAGGACGTCCCCCTGGTCGAGGCGGACGCCGGAGTACTGCCCTTCCGGGACGGCTCCTTCGACCTGGCCTGCTCCGCCTACGGCGCGGTGCCGTTCGTCGCCGACCCGGTCCAGGTGTTCCGCGAGGTCCACCGCGTGCTGCGGCCCGGCGGCCGCTGGGTCTTCTCCGTCACGCACCCGGTCCGCTGGGCCTTCCCGGACGAACCGGGGCCCGAGGGCCTGTCCGTCGCCGCCTCGTACTTCGACCGCACCCCCTACGTCGAGCAGGACGAGCGGGGCGAGGCGGTGTACGTGGAGCACCACCGCACGCTCGGCGACCGCGTCCGGGACGTGGTAGCGGGCGGCTTCCGGCTGGCCGACCTGGTCGAGCCGGAGTGGCCGGCGTGGAACAACCAGGAGTGGGGCGGCTGGTCGCCGCTGCGGGGCAACCTGATCCCGGGTACCGCGATCTTCGTCTGCGTACGGGACTGAGTCACCGGCCGGTGCGGGAGGCGGGGCCCCGCCGTACGAGACTGGGGGCGTGATCCGTACCGACGCCCTGGACCAGTTGCCCGTCCGCACCGCCGTGCCCGCGCTGCGGCGGGCGCTCGACGACCGCGGGGTCGCGGTGCTGTGCGCACCGCCCGGCACCGGCAAGACGACCCTCGTCCCCTTGGTCCTGGCCGGCCTGACCGGTCAGGGCCCGGTACGCCGGGTCGTGGTCGCCGAACCCCGGCGGATCGCCGCGCGGGCCGCGGCCCGGCGGATGGCGTGGCTGCTGGGCGAGCGACCGGGCGAGCGGGTCGGGTTCACCGTGCGCGGGGAGCGGGTGATGGGGCCGGACACCGTGGTGGAGGTCGTCACCACCGGGGTGCTGCTCCAGCGGCTCCAGCGCGACCAGGAGCTCGCGGGCGTCGACGCGGTGATCATCGACGAGTGCCACGAGCGCCATCTGGACGCGGACACGGTGGCCGCCTTCCTGCTGGACGTACGGGAGGCGCTCCGTCCCGACCTGCGCCTGGTCGCCGCGTCGGCGACCACGGACGCGCAGGGCTGGGCGCGGCTGCTCGGCGACGCACCGGTCATCGAGGCGCAGGGCGTGTCGCACCCCGTGGAGGTGGTGTGGGCCCCGCCGCTCCGGCCGGTACGGCCGCCGCACGGGATGCGGGTCGATCCGGCGCTGCTGACCCATGTCGCCTCCGTGGTGCGCCGGGCGCTGGCCGAGCGGGACGGCGACGTGCTGTGCTTCCTGCCCGGGGTCGGCGAGATCGGAAGGGTCGCAGGGCAGCTGTCCGGGGTGGCCGCGGAGGTGCTCCAGGTGCACGGGCGGGCCCCGGCAGCGGTGCAGGACGCGGTGCTGGCAGGTTCGTCCGAGGGGCGGCGGGTGGTGCTGGCGACCTCGGTGGCGGAGTCGTCGCTGACCGTTCCGGGGGTGCGGACCGTCGTCGACTCGGGGCTGGCCCGGGAGCCGCGCACCGACCATGCGCGGGGGCTGAGCGCGCTGGCGACGGTACGGGCCTCGCAGGCGGCGGGCCGCCAGCGGGCGGGCCGGGCCGGCCGGGAGGCTCCTGGGGCGGTGTACCGCTGCTGGGAGCAGGCGGAGGACGGGCGGCTCGCCCGGTTCCCCTCCCCCGAGATCAAGGTGGCCGATCTGGCCGCGTTCGCCCTTCAGGCGGCCTGCTGGGGCGATCCGGACGCCGCGGGACTCGCGCTGCTGGATCCGCCGCCGGCCGGTGCGATGGCCGCGGCCCGCGAGGTGCTGACGGCGGTCGGCGCGGTGGAGGCGGACGGGCGGGTGACCGAACGGGGCCTGCGGATGTCGCGGCTGGGGCTGCATCCACGGCTGGCCAGGGCGCTGCTGGACGGGGCGGCCGAGGTGGGCGGGCGCCGGGCGGCCGAGGTGGTCGCGCTGCTGAGCGAGGAACCGCCGCGGGACTACGGGGACGACCTGGCCGCCGCGTTGCGTACCGCACGGCTGGGCAAGGACGGCTACGCGGCCCGCTGGCGCCAGGAGGTGCGGCGGCTGTCCTCCTCCGTGAAGGCCTCGAAGGGGACCGGAGCCGGCGGGTCCGGCCCGGACGATGCCGTCGTGGGCCTGGTGGCCGCGCTGGCGTTTCCCGAGCGGGTGGCGCGGGCCCGGGGCGAGGGGACGTTCCTGATGGCGTCCGGCACCGGTGCGGAGCTGCGGGACGGCTCGCGGCTGCGCAGTGCGCCGTGGCTGGCGGTCGCGGTCGCGGACCGCCCGGCGCACGCGGCCTCCGCGCAAGTCCGGCTCGCCGCGGTGATCGACGAGGACACGGCCCGGCTGGCGGCGGGGCATCTGCGGTTCGCGGGTGAGGAGGTCCGCTGGGACGGCCGGGACGTGGTGGCCCGCAGGGTGGAGCGCCTGGGCGCCGTCGAGCTGTCGGCGCGCCCGCTGAAGCGGCCGGATCCCGCACTGGTCCGCGAGGCCCTGGTGGAGGGGCTGCGGCGGGAGGGCCTCGGGCTGCTTCGCTGGAGCCGCGACACCGCGCAGTTGCGGGAGCGGCTGGCCTTTCTCCACCAGGAGTTCGGCGCACCCTGGCCGGACGTCTCGGACGAGGCGCTGCTGGACCGTACCGAGCAGTGGCTGGAGCCCGAGCTGTCGCGGGCCCGGCGCCGCGCGGACCTGGCGGGGATCGACGCGGGGCAGGCACTGCGCAGGCTGCTGCCGTGGGCCACCGGTCAGGCGGCCCGGCTGGACGAGCTGGCTCCGGAGCGGATCGAGGTGCCGAGCGGTTCACGGATCAGGGTGGAGTACGGCGGGGCCCAGCCCGTGCTCGCGGTGAAGCTCCAGGAGCTGTTCGGGCTCCAGGAGACCCCGCGGGTGGCCGGTGTACCGGTTCTCGTGCACCTGCTCTCCCCCGCGGGGCGCCCGGCGGCGGTGACGGCGGATCTGGCGTCGTTCTGGCGCGAGGGCTACAAGGCGGTGCGCGCGGAGTTGCGCGGCCGCTATCCGAGGCACCCGTGGCCCGAGGACCCGACGACGGTGGAGGCGACCCGGTTCACGAAGGCCCGGCTCAAGCGGGAGTAGGCGCGGGTTCCGGTTCTCGCTGCCTGGCGGTCTCCGCCTCGCCCGGCCGCCGGGAGCGGGCCTCCAGCCACAGCGACAGGCCCAGCAGCACACCGCCCAGGACGAGGAAGCCCCAGGGCAGGTACGAGGTCAGCAGCAGGATCAGGATCCGCTGGGACTTGACCAGGTCGACGGTCGCGGCGAGGTAGTCCTCGCGGATCTTCACGTGCCCGGCGAACACGGTGATGGTGTCCTTGGGCATGCCCAACGCCTTCGCGTTCCGCAGTTCCTCCTTGTGGATCTCCTCGCCGTTGACCGGCGCCCCGGTGACGGGGTCGATCCAGAACATCCGCTTGGTGGAGTACCAGCGGGTCACACCGGTCTTGGTGATCTGCTCCGGGGTGATGCCCTCGATGGGCATCGTCTTCGGCATGGGGACCTTGGTCCACGGGATGGTCTGCTCGAAGTAGTAGACCTCCAGCCCCCGGAAGTTCTGGGTGCCCTGGTAGTGGATGGGCGAGCTGGTGCGGGTCTGCGCGTCGAAGTACTCGTAGTCGCGCTTCTCGGTGAGGAAGGGCCACTTGAACTCGATGCCCTCACGGCTCACCGGGTCGCCGTCGACCGATTCGCCCGTGGCGTGGACCGGGTCCTGGCTGTGCGCGTCGAAGATGTAGCGCTCGGGGATCTTGGAGACCATCTTGCCGTCGGGACCCTGCACGTAGGACAGGGCGTCCCATACGACGACGTCGCGGCCTGCGCTGCGCTCGATCTTCTCGGACTCCTCCACATTGCCCTTGAGGGTCTGCACGATGGTGAGCTTGTCGACCTCCTTGGCCGTGAGGGTGCTGTAGTCGATCAGCGTCGCGGGCTTCGCCTCCAGCACCATCTCCTGGTACTGGTTCGGCGGGATCTTCGCGAGCCGCGGGAACGCGTACCAGCGCAGCATCGGTGACAGCGCGGCGAAGAAGACGGCGAAGGCCAGGAGTACGAGGCTGGCTCGGCGGCGCATGGGGTGTCCTCCCTCTGCATTCCGTGGTGCGGACGGTTCAGTTCTTCGGACCCGGGACCGTGGTCAGCAGGGGTTTGGGCGAGGTCTCGCCGGCCGGCGCGCCGATCGCACTGATGGTGAGTACGAGGGCGAGGGCGGCAGCCAGTCCGATGGCGGCGGCAACTAGGGCACGCATACTCGGCCTCCCGGCAGCTTAGAACTGATGGGTCGTCAGGGCTGGGGCACCGTAGCAACCGGGGCGCGAGATGAGAACACGTACAACAGCCCCTTGGCCGGGCGGCGGCCAAGGGGCTGTCGGGGGCCGTCGCCGGCCCCGGTGTGCGGGGGTCAGGCGGCAGGAGCCTCGACGGTGAGCTCGATGACGACGGTGGCGCCGCCCTCGGTGGTCAGGCGCAGCTTGTACGTGCCCGCGGCGCCGTCCGCGTAGATCTTCGGCAGGGCGAGCTTGCCGTCGGCGTCGGCGATGAACACGAAGGTGCGGACCGGGTTGCCGTCGTCGTCCGTGAAGTACGGGCCCTTGCGGTTCTCGACCGGCAGGAGACCGTCGGTGATCATGGTGGCGGTGACGGCGACACGGTCGGCGGCAGCGCCCTTGTACGTGGCCTCGGCCGTGACGTCGGCGAACGTCTGACCGGCCACGGCGGTCAGCTTCGCGGTGCCCGTCCTGACGATGGCGTCGGCCTGCCGGGCGGTGACGGTCGCCGCGTACGTGACGGCGGGCAGCGAGGTGCCCGTGGCCGTCGCGCGCACGGTGAATCCGCCGGTCTTCTCGCCTGCCTTCAGCTCCGGCGCGGTGGCCGTGCCGTCGGTCCCCGTGACGCGGGTGACGGTGCGCTTGCCGCCGTCGAACGTGGCGTCCGTGTCACCGACGACGGTGAAGGTCACGGAGACCTTGGCGAGCGGCTTGCCGAGGTTGCTCGTCGCCCGGACCTTGATCTGCTCGGCGAAGGCGTCGCCCGCCGTGGCGGCCAAGTCGCCGGTGCCCGCGTTCTGCACGGTGGCGAGCGCCGGGGTCGGCGTGGGCTCGGGCGTCGGGGTCGGCGTCGTCGGCGTGCCCGGACCGCTGCCCGGGTCCGTGGGCGTGGGGCTCGGCTTCGACGGCGGCTTGGGCGTCGGCGTCGGCGTCGGCGTCGGCGTGGCCGAACCGGACGGCGAGGTCGAAGGCGAGGGGGACGGGCTGCTGCCATGGGTGCCGGCGCCCGGGTCCGCGTGCGTTCCCGTGCTGGAGTCGACCGGCAGGACACCGGTGCCGTCCGGCACCTCGTGCGTGCCGCGGTTGTAGTAGTCGAACCAGGTGCGGACGGTACGCAGGTACTCGTCGGAGTGGTTGTAGCTCAGGACCGCCCGGTCCAGGTCGGCGGCGAGCGCCAGATCGCGGGAGCCGGCGCACAGGTAGCGCCCGGCGGCGAGCGACGCGTCGTAGATGTTGTTGGGGTCCCGCCGGCCGTCGGCATTGCCGTCCTGGCCCCAGGTCTCCCACGTGGACGGGATGAACTGCATCGGGCCGACCGCCCGGTCGTGCGTCGAATCCCCGTCGTAGGCACCGTTGTCGGTGTCCTTGATCAGGGCGAAGCCCTGGCCGTTGAGGGCCGGGCCGAGGATCGGGGAGAGCGTGGTGCCCTGCGCGTCGACACGGCCGCCGCGGGCCTGGCCCGACTCGACCTTGCCGATCGCGGCAAGGAGCTGCCACGGCAGCCGGCAGGCGGCGTCCGTGCCCGCGATGGTCTGCTGGGCCTGCTTGTACGCCGCCAGGATCGAGGCCGGAATGCCCGACTCGGCACTGCCTGTCATGGGCAGATTGACGGAGGTACCCGGCTTGTTGGGCGTGTTCAGCGGCGGCAGGTCCGTGAAGTAGGGCGAGTTGCCGGACGCGGCACCGTCGCCCGAGGGCGTCGATCCCGTCGAACCCGCGGTCGGCTGGTCCCCGTCGGACGCCACCAGGGGCGAGCCGGGGGCCTGCGACGCGGAAAGTGCTGCCACAGCGGCGGCAGCCACGGCAGCCGTGGTCGCCCCTCTGCGCAGTCGGCGACCGAATTGCGCTGCCATAATGTGGGCCCTCCCCCTCGACGGCTGTCCGCGCTCCCCTGCGCCTGGACTCAGGCGACCCTACGGCAACTTGTGCCGCCCGGACACAGCGGCCGTACCGCTTCTTACCGGTTTCTCACGTTCCGGTCCGCAAGTTGTCCAGTGCGTGAAGGGACCGTTCCGGCCGCTCACGCATACTTCTCCCATGCCGTTCACGCTCAGCCACGCCGCAGCCGTCCTCCCCGGGATCCGCCGCAACGGCACAGGCCGCGGACCGCTTCTCGCCTCGGCCCTCGTCGCCGGCTCGTTCGCCCCGGACATGACGTACTACGCGGACACCGCGATCCCCGGCGCCATGGAATTCGGGCAGGTCACCCACGCGTGGTGGGGCGTGTTCACCGTGGACGTCCTCATCACCGCGGCGACCGTGGCGCTGTGGCTGCTGCTGCGCGAACCCCTCGTGGCGCTGCTGCCCACGCCCTGGCAGGGGCGCGTACACGCATGGGTGAGCGGGGCCCGGCGCGCACCGGAACGGGGGCCGCGGGGCCTGCGTGACGGGGCGTGGTTCGTGGTGTCCGCCGTCATCGGGGCCGCCACCCATGTCGTCTGGGACGCCTTCACCCACCACGACCGGTGGGGGGTGCGGCTGGTGCCCGTGCTCGGGCGGGACACGGGCGGGTACCCGGTGTTCCAACTGGTCCAGTACGGCAGTTCGGCCGTGGCCCTGACGGTGCTCGTGCGGTTCACCGTGTCGGGGCTGCGCGGGGCCGGGGCCCGGCCGGCGCCGGCGTCCGTACCGGTCCTGGACCGCCGGGCCCGGTGGTGGGCCGGTGCGTTGATCGGACTGTGCGTGCTGCTGGGCATCGTGCACCGCTGCGCGCGCTGGTACGCGTACTTCGGACACGTCGACACACCGCTCGACATCATCCCGACCGCCTGCTTCGGCGCGGGCGCCGGGCTGGCCGTCGGACTCGTGCTGTACGGGGTGTGGACGCGGCTGCGAGGCGGCCGGAGCACCGGCACACCGGCGCTCCCCGTCGCCGGTCCGGCCCGCGACACGAGCCGGACCAGCGACTGAGGACACCGCACTCCTGGGCGCGGACCCGCGTCAGTGCGCGGCGGACTCCCAGTCCCTGCCCACGCCGACCGACACGTCCAGCGGCGCCCGCAGTTGCACCGCCGTCGCCATCTCATGGCGAAGGATCTTCTCCACCTGCTCCCGCTCGCCCGTGGCGATCTCCAGCACGATTTCGTCGTGCACCTGGAGCAGCATCCGTGACGTCAGCTTCGCCTCGGTCAGCGCCCGGTCGACATGGAGCATGGCGACCTTGACGATGTCCGCGGCCGTGCCCTGGATCGGTGCGTTGAGCGCCATCCGCTCGGCCGTCTCGCGGCGCTGGCGGTTGTCGCTGTTGAGGTCCGGCAGGTACCGGCGGCGGCCGAAGACCGTCTCCGTGTAGCCGGTGGACCTGGCCTCCTCCACGACCCGGCGCAGGTAGTCACGCACCCCGCCGAACCGCTCGAAGTAGGTGTCCATCAGGCCCCGGGCCTCGCCCGCCTCGATGTTCAGCTGCTGGGAGAGACCGAACGCGGACAGCCCGTACGCCAGCCCGTAGCTCATGGCCTTGATCTTGCGCCGCATCTCCGGGTCGACCGCGGACTTGTCGACGCCGAAGACCTGCGAGGCGACCGTGGTGTGCAGGTCCTCACCGGACGTGAACGCCTCGATCAGGCCCGCGTCCTCGGAGAGGTGGGCCATCACCCGCAGCTCGATCTGGCTGTAGTCCGCCGTCATCAGCGTCTCGAACCCCTCGCCGACGACGAAGCCCCGGCGGATCGCCCGGCCCTCGTCCGTACGCACGGGGATGTTCTGCAGATTGGGATCGGTCGAGGACAGCCGGCCCGTCGCCGCCACGGTCTGGTTGAACGTGGTGTGGATACGGCCGTCCGCCGCGATCGTCTTGACCAGTCCCTCGACCGTCACCCGGAGCTTCGCCTGCTCGCGGTGGCGCAGCATGATGACCGGCAGCTCGTGCTCGGTCTGCGCCGCCAGCCATGCCAGCGCGTCCGCGTCCGTCGTGTAACCGGTCTTCGTCTTCTTCGTCTTCGGCAGGCCCAGCTCGCCGAACAGGACCTCCTGGAGCTGCTTGGGCGAACCGAGGTTGAACTCGCGGCCCACCGCGGCGTGCGCCTCCTTCACCGCCTGCTGCACGGCGCCCGCGAACTGCTGCTCCATGCTCTCCAGATGGGCCCGGTCCGCCGCGATGCCGTGCCGCTCCAGACGGGCCAGCAGGATCGACGTCGGCAGCTCCATGTCATGCAGCAGCTCGGCCGCCCCGACCTCCTTCAGCCGCGTCGTGAACGCGGCCCCGAGATCCAGGACCGCACGGGCCTGCGTCATCAGGGCGTCGGCCTCGGCCTGGTCGTCCGCACCGAACGCCAGCTGCCCGTCGGACGACGCCGCCGGAGCCAGTTCACGGCCCAGGTACTCCACGGCCAGGGCGTCCAGCGCGAAGGAGCGCCGGCCCGGCTTGACCAGGTAGGCGGCGAGCGCGGTGTCCATCGACACGCCCCCGGTCCGCCAGCCGTGCTCCGGGAAGACCCGCATCACGCTCTTCGCGTTGTGCATGACCTTCGGCCGGTCCGCGTCCGCGATCCACGCCGCGAACGCCTGCTCGTCGGCCGCGTCGAGCAACGCCGGATCGAACCAGGCAGCGGCCCCGCCGGCCGCGGCGAGCGCGATCTCCGTGACCGTGCCACTGCCGAGCGCCCACGTGTCCACCGTGGCCACACCGAGCGGCTGCGCGCCGTGCTCGGCCAGCCACGGGGCGAGCTCCCCCGCACCCAGCACCGCACCGTCCAGCTCGATGCCCGCGGCGGGCGCCGGAGCCTCGTCCTCGGCCTTGCCCGGGTCCACCGCGAGCAACCGCTCACGCAGGCTCGGGTTACGGATCTCCAGCACATCGAGCACCCCGGTGACCGCCGTGCGGTCGTACGGAGCACGCTCCAGATCGGACGGCGTCTTCGGCAGCGCCACATCGCGGACCATCTCGGTCAGCCGCCGGTTCAGCCGCACCGCGTCCAGGTGGTCCCGGAAATTCTGCCCGGCCTTCCCCTTGACCTCCTCGGCCCGCGCCACCAGCTCGTCGAACGAACCGAACTGGTTGATCCACTTCGCGGCCGTCTTCTCACCCACCCCGGGAATGCCCGGAAGGTTGTCCGACGGGTCACCGCGCAGCGCCGCGAAGTCCGGGTACTGCTGCGGAGTGAGCCCGTACTTCTCCTCGACCTTCGCCGGGGTGAACCGCGTCAGCTCCGACACACCCTTGGTCGGGTAGAGCACCGTCACATTGTCCGTGATCAGCTGGAACGAATCCCGGTCACCGGTGACGATCAGCACCTCGAACCCGGCCGCCTCGGCCTGGGTCGCCAACGTCGCGATGACGTCGTCGGCCTCGAAGCCGTCGACCGCGAAACGGTCGGCGTGCATGGCGTCCAGCAGCTCACCGATCAGCTCGACCTGGCCCTTGAACTCATCCGGCGTCTTCGAACGGTTCGCCTTGTACTCGGGGAACTCCTCCGAGCGCCACGTCTTGCGCGACACGTCGAACGCCACCGCGAAATGCGTCGGCGCCTCGTCACGCAACGTGTTCGCGAGCATCGACGCGAAGCCGTACACCGCGTTCGTCGGCTGTCCCGCCCCCGTCGTGAAATTCTCCGCAGGCAGCGCAAAGAACGCCCGGTACGCCAGGGAGTGCCCGTCCATCAGGA
This sequence comes from Streptomyces sp. NPDC050422, assembly GCF_044458665.1. Lineage (NCBI taxonomy): Bacteria > Bacillati > Actinomycetota > Actinomycetes > Kitasatosporales > Streptomycetaceae > Streptomyces > Streptomyces sp. NPDC050422. Next base: position 219,388 of record NZ_JBITIE010000005.1, on the reverse strand, counting down.
GCAGGCGCGGTCGGTTGTCTGCCGTCTTCTTCGATGCCGTCTCAGCCACACCCCGATCCTGCCACGTACCACTGACAATCCGGACCGGCCACCGCCCGCCGCCATCCGGGGACCGCTCGCCGGGCGGCCCGCCCGCACCGCGTGCCAGGATCGAGGAGACGTCAGTCACGCACAGCGGACCACACAGGTCCGCGGCAGGCCCGAAGGGGAGCACGATGGCCACCAAGCCGCCCGCAGGAGACCCGGTCCAGGACGCACCCCAGGTCGAACCGGCCCAGCACGCCGCCGCCGGGCTGCCCGCCGTCGCCCACAGCCTGCGCATCGCCCAGCAGCAGATGGGGCTCCGCCGCACCGCGCAGACCCTCCTCAAGGTCAACCAGAAGGACGGCTTCGACTGCCCCGGCTGCGCCTGGCCCGAAGGCGACAAGCGGCACACCGCCGAATTCTGCGAGAACGGCGCCAAGGCCGTCGCCGAGGAGGCGACCCTGCGCCGCGTCACCCCGGACTTCTTCGCCGCGCACCCGCTCGCCGACCTCGCCACCCGCAGCGGCTACTGGCTCGGCCAGCAGGGACGCATCACACAACCCATGTACCTGCCCGAAGGCGCCGAGCGGTACGAAGCCGTGACCTGGGAGCGCGCCTTCGCCGTCATCGCCGAGGAGCTCGGCGCCCTCGCCTCCCCCGACGAAGCGCTCTTCTACACCTCCGGGCGCACCAGCAACGAGGCCGCGTTCCTCCTCCAGCTGTTCGCCCGCGAGTTCGGCACCAACAACCTGCCCGACTGCTCCAACATGTGCCACGAGTCCTCCGGCTCGGCACTCACCGAGACCATCGGCGTAGGAAAGGGCTCCGTCTCCCTGGAGGACCTGCACCACGCCGACCTGATCATCGTCGCCGGACAGAACCCCGGCACCAACCACCCCCGGATGCTCTCCGCCCTGGAGAAGGCCAAGTCCGCCGGCGCGAAGATCATCTCGGTGAACCCGCTGCCCGAGGCCGGACTCGAACGCTTCAAGAACCCGCAGACCCCCCTCGGCATGGCCAAGGGCACAGCCCTGGGCGACCTGTTCCTCCAGATCCGCATCGGCGGCGACCAGGCCCTCTTCCGGCTCCTCAACAAGATGATCCTCGCCACCGAGGGCGCCGTCGACGAGACCTTCGTCGCCGCACACACCCACGGCTACGAGGAGTTCGCCGCCGCGGCCGCCGAAGCCGACTGGGAACAGACCCTCGCCGCGACCGGCCTGGAGCGCGCCGCCATCGAAGAGGCCCTCGCCCTGGTCCTCGCCTCCAAGCGCACCATCGTGTGCTGGGCCATGGGCCTCACCCAGCACAAACACTCCGTGCCGACCATCCGCGAAGTCGTCAACTTCCTCCTGCTGCGCGGCAACATCGGCCGGCCCGGCGCCGGAGTCTGCCCCGTCCGCGGCCACTCCAACGTCCAGGGCGACCGCACCATGGGCATCTTCGAACGGCCCGCACCCGAATTCCTCGACGCCCTCGACAAGGAATTCTCCATCACCTCACCGCGGCACCACGGCTACGACGTCGTCCGCTCCATCCAGGCCCTGCGCGACGGCGACGCCAAGGTCTTCTTCGCCATGGGCGGCAACTTCGTCTCCGCCTCCCCCGACACCGACGTCACCGAGGCCGCGATGCGCACCGCACGCCTCACCGTCCACGTCTCCACCAAGCTCAACCGCTCCCACGCCGTCACCGGCACCCGCGCCCTCATCCTGCCCACCCTCGGCCGCACCGACAAGGACGTCCAGGCGGGCGGCAAGCAGTTCGTCACCGTCGAGGACTCCATGAGCATGGTCCACGCCTCCCGCGGCAACCTCACCCCCGCAAGCCCCCACCTGCTCTCCGAACCCGCCATCGTCGCCCGCCTCGCCCGCGCCGTACTCGGCCCCTCCTCCACCACCCCCTGGGAGGAGTTCGAGAAGGACTACGCCACGATCCGCGACCGCATCTCCCGCGTCGTCCCCGGCTTCGAGAACTTCAACCAACGCGTCGCCCACCCCGGCGGATTCACCCTCCCCCACGGCCCCCGCGACTCCCGCCGCTTCCCCACCGCCACCGGCAAGGCCAACTTCACCGCCGCCCCCGTCGAGTACCCCGAACTCCCCGAAGGCCGCCTCCTGTTGCAGACACTGCGCTCCCACGACCAGTACAACACCACCATCTACGGCCTCGACGACCGCTACCGCGGCATCAAGGGCGGCCGCCGCGTCGTCCTCGTCAACCCCGACGACGCCACCACCCTCGGCCTCGGCGACGGCACCTACACCGACCTCGTCAGCGAATGGAAGGACGGCACGGAACGACGCGCCCCCGGCTTCCGCGTCGTCCACTACCCCACCGCCCGGGGCTGCGCCGCCGCCTACTACCCCGAGACCAACGTCCTGGTCCCCCTGGACTCGACCGCCGACACCAGCAACACACCCGCCAGCAAGTCCGTCGTGGTGCGCTTCGAGAACGTCCGCTGACCACCCCGGGGCGGGCGCACTAAGCGCCCGCTCAGTCGTCTGATAAGAACAGTGCACACACGCAGAACGTGCACACCGCAAGACGTGCACGCCCGCAAGAACGCGCACACAACAGCGAACCACCGCAGACGATCGGAGCCGGACCCATGGGCGAGCACACCACACCCCAGTTCCCCCAGGAGATCATCGACGAGTACGCCGCCCTCGGCGTCGACCTGCCCGCCCTCTTCTCCGCAGGCCACCTCGGCGAACGCATGGGCGTACAGATCATCGAAGCGTCCGCGGACCGCGTCGTCGGCACCATGCCCGTCGAAGGCAACACCCAGCCCTACGGACTCCTGCACGGCGGCGCCTCCGCCGTCCTCGCCGAGACCCTCGGCTCCGTCGGCTCCATGCTCCACGGCGGCGCCACCAAACTCGCCGTCGGCGTCGACCTGAACTGCACCCATCACCGAGGGGCACGAAGCGGCCTCGTCACCGGCGTCGCCACCCCCGTACACCGCGGCCGCACCACCGCCACGTACGAGATCGTCATCACCGACGAACAGGACAAGCGGGTCTGCACCGCCCGCCTCACCTGCCTCCTGCGCGACCTCCCCAAGGCCGACGCCTCCTGACCCCGCACCACCCCGCACCACCCCTGCCCGGCCGGATCCCGAATCCGGCCGGGCATTGCCATACCCGGGCACAACCACCCCCGCACACACAGAACTTGCACAACACCAACAGGCAAGACCCTTGACCGCCAACCCCGTTCCATGGCCCACTCAGCTGCCACGCACCACCCGCCCCCTCGCCACACCGCGTCGACCACACCACCCCGGATGTAACACTGCGTAACATCCGCGCAATGTGCACCCGCCCGACGCAGCACAAAGAACCCGGCCCCGCAGGCACCGGGCACTCAGGCGCGCCCTCCCCCGCCCTCACACACCCCCCTCATGCGACAGCACCAAGATCCCTCCAAGCCCCTTAACAGAGCTGCGCGTTCTCAGCATGCGGTCACTTCGCCGTCCGGTAAAAAGCCGTACATGTCCACACAGCCACCTCAAGCCTTGCTCAAGGGCATAACAAGACAGTCACATCCTGCTCCACCCCCATCCCCGACCCCCACCCCTGCCCTTAGAGTCACCGCCAGTCACCGCGCCGCCGGGCGCGTCTGCAGCACGGCCCTGTACCAACCAGTACGGCCCGGCGAACGACACGGCACCTCAAGCAGAGGAGGCCGCGCCAGGGAAAGGACCTTTCGTGCGACACCGTTCTTTGCTCATCCTCACCACAGTGCTCACCACAGGAGCACTGACACTCACCGCCTGCGGGTCGCGCGACGACGACAAGAAGAGCAGCGACAGCAGCGGCAACCAGACCGTCGTCATCGGCGTCGACGCCCCGATCACCGGTGACCTCTCCGCCCTCGGCCTCGGCATCAAGAACTCCGCCGACCTCGCCGCCAAAACGGCGAACAAGGACAAGACGGTCCCCGGCATCACCTTCGAGGTCAAGGCACTCGACGACCAGGCCCAGCCCTCCGTCGGCCAGCAGAACGCCACCAAGTTCATCGACGACAAGACCGTCCTCGGCGTCGTCGGCCCCCTGAACTCCGGCGTCTCCCAGTCGATGCAGAAGCCCCTCAACGACGCCGGCCTCACCCAGGTCTCCCCCGCCAACACCGGCACCGAGCTGACCCAGGGCAACAACTGGAAGACCGGCGACAAGAAGCGCCCCTTCAAGACCTACTTCCGCACCGCCACCACGGACCAGATCCAGGGCGCCTTCGCCGCGAATTACCTGTACAAGAACGCGAAGATCAAGCAGGTCTACCTCATCGACGACCAGAAGCCCTACGGCGCCGGTCTCGCAGCCTCCTTCAAGGCGACGTTCACCGGCCTCGGCGGCAAGATCGCCGGCTCCGACCACGTCAACCCCGACGACCGCGACTTCAACGCCGTCGTCACCAAGGTCAAGAAGTCCGGCGCCAAGGCCGTCTACTACGGCGGTGAGTACCCCGCCGGCGCACCCCTGAGCCAGCAGCTCAAGGACAGCGTCCAGATCCCCCTCATGGGCGGCGACGGCATGTACAGCGCCGACTTCATCAAGCTCAACAAGAAGGCCCAGGGCGACATCGCCACCTCCGTCGGCAAGCCCGTCGAAGAACTCGACTCCGCCAAGACCTTCATCGCGAACTACAAGACCGCCGGATACAAGGACGCCTACGAGGCCTACGGCGGCGGCACCTACGACGCCACCTGGTCCATCATCGAGGCCGTCAAGGCCGTCGTCGCAGCCAACGACGGCAAGCTCCCCGACGACGCCCGCACCAAGGTCCTCGAAGCCATGAGCAAGGTCAGCTTCGAAGGCGTCACCGGCCCCGTCTCCTTCGACGAGTACGGCGACACCACCAACACCATGATGACCGCCTACCAGGTCGACGGCGGCAAGTGGGTCTCCAAGCTCAGCGAGGCCTACAAGCCGTAACACGCTCCCGGTCACCCAACGACTGACACCAGACCGCGCGGGAGCGCTACGAGCACTCCCGCGCGGTGCCATATCCGAACCACTCCACGGAGGCCCTGCGGTGCACGAACTGCCGCAACAGCTGGCCAATGGACTCATCCTCGGCGCGATGTACGGACTCATCGCGATCGGATACACGATGGTCTACGGAATCATCCAGCTCATCAACTTCGCCCACGGCGAGATCTTCATGATCGGAGGCTTCGGAGCTCTCACCGTGTACCTCTGGATGCCGGCCGGCTCCAACCTCCTCGCAATCGTCCCACTCATGATCATCGGCGGCGTCATATGCTCCGTCGCCATCAGCGTCGCAGCCGAACGCTTCGCCTACCGACCGCTGCGCACCGCCCCCAGACTCGCCCCGCTGATCACCGCGATCGGACTCTCCCTCGCACTCCAGCAGGCCATCTGGAAGTGGTACCCCAACGCCACGAAGGACCGCCCCTTCCCCCAGTTCAAGGGCGGCGCATTCGACATCTTCGGCGCCCACATCCAGCGCGGTGACCTCTTCGTCCTCATCGCCGCACCCATCTGCATGATCGCCCTCGGCCTCTTCGTCTCCAAGACCCGCTCCGGCCGCGGCATGCAAGCCACCTCGCAGGACCCCGACACCGCCAAACTCATGGGCATCAACACCGACCGCATCATCGTCATGGCCTTCGCCATCGGTGCCGCGTTCGCAGCCGTCGCCGCCGTCGCCTACGGGCTCAAGAACGGCCAGATCGGCTTCAAAATGGGCTTCATCATGGGCCTCAAAGCCTTCACCGCAGCCGTACTCGGCGGCATCGGCAACATCTACGGCGCCATGCTCGGCGGAGTCGTACTCGGCGTCGCCGAATCCCTCGCCACCGGCTACATGAGCGACGTCCCCGGCATGGACCTCTTCGGCGGCGGCGCCTGGAAGGACGTATGGGCCTTCGTCCTCCTCATCGTCGTCCTCCTGCTCCGGCCCCAAGGCCTGCTCGGCGAACGCGTCGCGGACAGGGCGTGATACGGATGACCACCCAGAAAGCACTCATCCCGCTGCCCGCACCGGCCGCCCGCATCGCCACCGCCGCAGGCGCAGCAGTCGCACTGGCCGGCACCTTCCTCCCCTGGACCTGGACCTCCGAATTCCCCGGCGACCTCACCGTCACCGGCTACCCCGGCGGCCTCCAGATCCTCACCCTCACCGCCGCCGTCCTCACCCTCCTCTTCACCCTCTGCGGATACGGCATCCGAGGCCTCCGCTGGCTCACCCCCGGCGGCACCAACAGCCCCGTCCGCCTCCTCGCCCTCGCCACCCTCGGCACCACCGGCTACACCATCGGTGCCATCGCCTACGAACTCGGCGGCGTGGTCAACCTCGAACCCGGAGCCTGGGTCAGCGGCATCGGCGCACTCATCGCCTTCATCGCCGCCCTCGGACTCCCCAGCGACGAACCACTCCCCGCCGACGGACCCCCGGCCAACGCCTGGCAGCGCTTCCGCAACAGCCTCGCCGCACCCTCGGCCCGCCGCGCCAAGCCCCTCCCCGGCTGGGCCGAAATCCTCATCATCGCCGCCTCCTTCGGCGCCGCGCTGTACTTCTTCACCTACGGGATCGACATCCCCACCGAAGAATCCGAACAGTTCATCGGCTTCCTCATCACCGCGGGCTTCACCTTCACCGCACTCACCCGGGCCGGACTCATCGCCCGCATCACCGCGCTGACCACGAAGCACCGCAACGTCACCCTCACCGCAGCCCTGGTCGCAGCCTTCTGCTTCCCCTTCACCCAGGACACCGCGGAATACGCCCTCATCGGCGCCAACATCCTCATCTTCGCCACCGTCGCACTCGGCCTCAACGTCGTCGTCGGCCTCGCAGGCCTCCTCGACCTCGGCTACGTCGCCTTCCTCGGCGTCGGCGCCTACACCGCCGCACTCGTCTCCGGCGCACCCCTCTCCGCCATCGGCGTCCACTTCCCCTTCTGGGCCGCCGTCGTCACCGGAGCCGCAGTCTCACTGATCTTCGGCGTCCTCATCGGCGCCCCGACCCTGCGACTGCGCGGCGACTACCTCGCCATCGTCACCCTCGGCTTCGGAGAGATCTTCCGCGTCACCGTCAACAACCTCAACGGCAACAGCGGACCCGACCTCACCAACGGCTCCCAGGGCATCCCGAGCATCCCCGACCTCAACCTCTTCGGGATCGACTTCGGACTCAGCCACGACATCGGCCCCTTCACCCTCAGCAGGCCGGCCAACTACTACCTGCTGATGCTCGTCGTCACCGCCGTAGTCGTCCTGGTCTTCCGCCGCTCAGGAGACTCCCGCATCGGCCGCGCCTGGGTCGCCATCCGCGAGGACGAAACCGCAGCCACCGCCATGGGCATCAACGCCTTCCGGCTCAAACTGCTCGCCTTCGCCCTCGGCGCCACCCTCGCCGGACTCGCAGGAACCGTCCAGTCACACGTCAACTACACCGTGACACCCGAGCAGTACCAGTTCGCCGGCTCCGTACCCCCGAACTCCGCCTTCCTCCTCGCCGCCGTCATCCTCGGCGGCATGGGAACCCTCAGCGGACCCTTCGTCGGCGCCGCACTGCTCTACCTCATCCCGGCCAAACTGCAGTTCATGCAGGACTACCAGCTCTTCCTCTTCGGCATCGCACTCGTCCTCCTGATGCGCTTCCGCCCCGAAGGCCTGGTCGCCGACCGCCGCAAGCAACTCGAATTCCACGAGAACGACGAACCCGTCCTCGTACCCGAACCACGGCAACCCGAAGAAGCCGACGCCGGCATCACCAAGGCGGGGGCGTGAACACCATGACCACCACCACGAACACCACGACCACCGTCCTCGACGCCAGCGGCGTCACCATGCGCTTCGGCGGCCTCACCGCCGTACGCAACGTCGACCTCACCGTCAACGCGGGCGAAATCGTCGGACTCATCGGCCCCAACGGCGCCGGCAAAACCACCTTCTTCAACTGCCTCACCGGCCTCTACGTCCCCACCGAGGGCAAGGTCAGCTACAAAGGCACCGTCCTGCCACCCAAGCCCCACCTCGTCACCAAAGCAGGCATCGCCCGCACCTTCCAGAACATCAGGCTCTTCGCCAACATGACCGTCCTGGAAAACGTCCTCGTCGGACGCCACACCAGAACCAAAGAAGGCCTCTGGTCCGCACTCCTGCGCCTCCCCGGCTTCACCAAAGCCGAACAGGCCAGCCACGAACGCGCCATGGAACTCCTGGAGTTCATCGGCCTCCAGGACAAGGCCGACCACCTCGCGCGCAACCTCCCCTACGGAGACCAGCGCAAGCTGGAAATCGCCCGCGCACTCGCCAGCGACCCCGGACTCCTCCTCCTGGACGAGCCCACCGCCGGCATGAACCCCCAGGAAACCCGCGTCACCGAAGAACTCATCTTCGCCATCCGGGACCAAGGCATCGCCGTCCTCGTCATCGAGCACGACATGCGCTTCATCTTCAACCTCAGCGACCGCGTCGCCTGCCTCGTCCAGGGCGAAAAACTCGTCGAAGGCACCGCCGAAGAGGTCCAGAGCGACGAACGCGTCATCGCCGCCTACCTCGGCACCCCCTTCGAAGGCGCCCCCGGCGCCGAAGAAGTCGCCGAAGTCGAAGCGGCCGAAGCGGTGGCAAACACCGGCACCAGCCCCAAGGACACCACCACCGAGGAGGAGGACACCCGATGACCGCACTGCTCGAGGTCGAGGACCTCCGCGTCGCCTACGGCAAGATCGAAGCCGTCAAAGGCATCTCCTTCAGCGTCGACGCCGGCCAGGTGGTCACCCTCATCGGCACCAACGGCGCCGGGAAAACCACCACCCTGCGCACCCTCTCCGGACTGCTCAAGCCCATCGGCGGCCGCATCCTCTTCGAGGGCAAGCCACTCGCCAACATCCCCGCACACAAGATCGTCGCCCTGGGCCTCGCCCACTCCCCCGAGGGCCGCCACATCTTCCCCCGGCTGACGATCACCGAGAACCTCCTCCTCGGCGCCTACCTCCGCAACGACAAGGCAGGCATCGAGAAGGACATCCAGCGCGCCTACGACCTCTTCCCCATCCTCGGGGAACGCCGGAAACAGGCCGCCGGAACCCTCTCGGGCGGCGAACAGCAGATGCTCGCCATGGGACGCGCCCTCATGTCCCAGCCCAAACTGCTCATGCTCGACGAGCCCTCCATGGGCCTCTCCCCGATCATGATGCAGAAGATCATGGAGACCATCGTCGAACTCAAGGCCTCCGGCACCACGATCCTGCTCGTCGAGCAGAACGCCCAGGCCGCCCTCTCCCTCGCGGACCAGGGCCACGTCATGGAGATCGGCAAGATCGTCCTCTCCGGCACCGGAGCGGACCTCCTCCACGACGAGTCCGTCCGCAAGGCGTACCTCGGCGAGGACTGACCGCGTACGAGAAAGCCCGCACCCCGGATGTCCGGCGTGCGGGCTTTCTCTGTGTACGACTACGGCTACTCGGCCGCCCGCTTCTTCTCCTCGGCGTCCTCGATCAACGCCTCCGCCAACTGCTGCATCGACAGCCGCCGGTCCATCGACGTCTTCTGGATCCACCGGAACGCGGCAGGCTCGGAGAGCCCGTAATCCGTCTGCAGAATGCTCTTCGCCCGGTCCACGAGCTTCCGCGTCTCCAGCCGCTGCGACAGGTCCGCGACCTCGCCCTCCAGCGCCTTCAGCTCCGCGAACCGCGACACCGCCATCTCGATGGCCGGCACGACGTCGCTCTTGCTGAACGGCTTCACGAGGTACGCCATCGCCCCGGCGTCCCGGGCCCGCTCCACGAGGTCGCGCTGCGAGAACGCGGTGAGCATCAGGACCGGCGCGATGGACTCCTCGGCGATCTTCTCGGCGGCGGAGATCCCGTCGAGGATCGGCATCTTCACATCGAGGATGACCAGGTCCGGCTTGTGCTCCCGGGCCAGCTCGACGGCCTGCTGCCCGTCTCCGGCCTCTCCGACGACCGAGTAGCCCTCTTCTTCCAGCATCTCTTTGAGGTCGAGGCGGATGAGCGCCTCGTCCTCGGCGATGACGACGCGGGTCGTCAGCGGCGGGACGTGCGACTTGTCGTCGTCGGCGACGGGCTGGGGCGACTCGGGGGTGGTCACGGGGCTCCTCGTTGCGGGCCGGGCATGCTGCTGCTGCTCAGCAGCCTACCTAGCAGCGCCGCAGCAACAGGACCCGGTACACTACTCCACAGCTCCCACCTTGCCCGGTTGGAGGAACTGGTGAGACTCGCGGCACTCAAAATGCCGTGCCTTAGGGCATGTGGGTTCGAATCCCACACCGGGCACTCAGCAGAAAAGCGGATGTTCACGTTCTCGTGAACATCCGCTTTTTGCCATTTGTCGGCACGCACCATCGCCCAGAGTGGTGCTGTGATCTTCCACAGCACAGAAGTCCGCCAAAAGGCGCTCGTTCTCCTCAGGTCCGGCACCACGGGCGCCGACGTTGCCCGTCAGCTGGACGTTCCTCGCGGCACCGTGTCGTACTGGCTCCATATGGACCGCTCCAAGCGGGGCGAGTGTCCGGGCTCGCACAACCCGATGTGCCATCGGTGCGACGGCGTCGAACTCAACGAGGCCGCGTACTCCTACCTCCTGGCCCTCTACTTGGGCGACGGCCACGTAAGCCGGTGCTCACAGCACCGAGTACCTAATCTCATGATCACGCTCGATGATGCCTGGCCGGGCATTCAGGACGAGGCCGAGGCCGCCATGCGCAAGGTGTTCCCGGACAACGCCACATGTCGAGTCCGGAAAACCGGCTGCCACAACATCAAGGTCTACTCGAAACACCTTTACTGCCTGTTCCCTCAGCACGGCCCGGGTAAGAAGCATGAGCGTGAGATCACGCTTGAGGCCTGGCAGCAGAAAATCGTGGAAACGGATCCGTGGTCATTCATCCGGGGGCTCATCCACTCGGACGGCTGCCGCATCACCAACTGGACCACGCGCCTCGTCGGAGGTGAGCGGAAGCGCTACGAGTACCCGCGCTACTTTTTCTCCAACAAGTCAGACGACATCCGCAAGCTCTTCAGCGACACTCTCACCACCGTAGGCGTCCAGTGGACAACCCTCGCCCGCGGGAGCGACCCGTTCAACATCTCCGTCGCCCGACGGGCATCCGTAGCCCTCATGGATGCACACGTCGGGCCGAAATACTGAGCCAGCCCCCTACTTCGGGCTGTCGTCCTCGCCGATGTGGTGCACGCGCACCAGGTTCGTCGAGCCCGCGACGCCCGGCGGGGAGCCTGCGGTGATGACGACGACGTCGCCCTTCTGGCAGCGGCCGATCTTCAGGAGCTCCTCGTCGACCTGCGCCACCATCGCGTCCGTCGACTCCACGTGCGGCCCCAGGAAAGTCTCCACACCCCACGTGAGGTTCAGCTGGGAGCGGGTGGCCGGGTCCGGGGTGAAGGCCAGGAGCGGGATGGGTGAGCGGTAGCGGGAGAGGCGCTTGACCGTGTCGCCGCTCTGGGTGAAGGCGACCAGGAACTTCGCGCCGAGGAAGTCGCCCATCTCCGCTGCCGCGCGGGCGACCGCGCCGCCCTGGGTGCGGGGCTTGTTGCGGTCGGTCAGGGGCGGGAGGCCCTTGGCGAGGATGTCCTCCTCCGCCGCCTCGACGATGCGGGACATCGTGCGGACCGTCTCGATGGGGTACTTGCCGACGCTCGTCTCGCCGGAGAGCATCACCGCGTCCGTGCCGTCGATGACGGCGTTGGCGACGTCGGAGGCCTCGGCGCGGGTGGGGCGGGAGTTCTCGATCATCGAGTCGAGCATCTGCGTGGCGACGATGACCGGCTTGGCGTTGCGCTTGGCGAGTTTGATCGCGCGCTTCTGGACGATCGGGACCTGTTCCAGGGGCATTTCGACGCCGAGGTCGCCACGGGCGACCATGATGCCGTCGAAGGCGGCGACGATGTCGTCGATGTTGTCGACGGCCTGGGGCTTCTCGACTTTGGCGATGACGGGGAGGCGGCGGCCTTCCTCGTCCATGATGCGGTGGACGTCCTCGATGTCGCGTCCGCTGCGGACGAAGGAGAGGGCGATGACGTCGGCGCCAGTGCGCAGGGCCCAGCGGAGGTCTTCGATGTCCTTCTCCGAGAGGGCGGGGACGGAGACGGCGACGCCGGGGAGGTTGAGTCCCTTGTGGTCGGAGACCATGCCGCCTTCGATGACGGTGGTGTGGACGCGGGGGCCGTCGACTTCGGTGACTTCGAGGGTGACGCGGCCGTCGTCGATGAGGATGCGTTCGCCTGCGGTGACGTCGGCGTGGAGGCCGGTGTAGGTGGTGCCGCAGGTGTGGCGGTCGCCTTCCATGGGTTCGACGGTGATGGTGAAGTCGTCGCCGCGTTCAAGGAGTACGGGTCCTTCGCGGAAGCGTCCGAGGCGGATCTTCGGGCCTTGAAGATCGGCGAGGATGCCGACGCTGCGGCCGGCTTCGTCGGATGCTTTGCGTACGTGGTGGTAGCGGTCTTCGTGTTCGGCGTAGGTGCCGTGGCTGAGGTTGAGGCGGGCGATGTCCATTCCCGCGTCGACCAGGGCTTTGATCTGGTCGTATGTGTCGGTGGCGGGTCCTAGGGTGCAAACGATTTTGGCTCGGCGCATGGTTCGAGCCTAGACCTTACCTACGGGTAGTTATCTGGCTGTGCATGACTGGTCAACGACCTTTGGGTGAAGGGTTTTTGACAAGTGTTGAATTGTGCGGCGGGGTGCTCGGATGAGCATTCGGCGGGGGGTTCTGGGGCTGTGGGGCCGGGTGGTGTGGGCGGCGGGTTCGCTGTGGCAACCGGATGCACCGGCGGGTGGTCATCGAATAGAAACCTGCCGGGGGTGTTGCCTGGGGTGGTGTGTGGGTGATTATCTACGCGCGTTGTCCACGCGTGCGTGGGATCTACGCGCGTTGTGTACGGAGTGAACTGTGCACGGAGTGAACTGAGATGTGGGAGAGAACGAGATGCCGCTGAACCGAAGGACGTTCCTGGGCACATCGGCCGCGGCCGGTGCGGGTGTGGCGATCGCGGGTGGTGCCGCGGTGCCTGCCGAGGCGCATGGCCATGGGGCCGGGCACGGGCGTCCGCCGAAGCGGTACTCGTTCACCGTGATGGGCACGACGGATCTGCACGGGAACGCGTTCAACTGGGACTACTTCACGGACAAGGAGTTCGACGACAAGGACCACAACGACGTCGGTCTGGCGAAGATCTCGACGCTGGTGGACCAGGTGCGTCGGGAGAAGGGTCGTCACAACACCCTGATGATCGATGCGGGTGACACGATCCAGGGTACGCAGTTGTCGTACTACTACGCGAAGGTCGATCCGATCACGGCGAAGCACGGTCCGGTGCACCCGATGGCGCAGGCGATGAACGCGATCGGGTATGACGCGGCGGCGCTGGGCAACCACGAGTTCAACTACGGCATTCCGGTGCTGCGGAAGTTCGAGGAGCAGTGTGATTTCCCGCTGCTGGGTGCGAACGCGCTGGATGCGAAGACGTTGCGGCCGGCGTTCGCTCCGTATGTGATCAAGAAGCTGCGTACGCCGCACGGCCGGGATGTGAAGGTGGCGATCCTGGGGCTGACGAATCCGGGTATCGCGATCTGGGACAAGGCGAATGTGAGCGGGAAGATGGTGTTCCCGGGGCTTGAGGAGCAGGCGGCGAAGTACGTTCCGCGGCTTCGTTCGATGGGTGCGGATGTGGTGATCGTGTCGGCGCACTCGGGGAGCAGTGGGACGTCGTCGTACGGTGATCAGATTCCGTATGTGGAGAATGCGGCGGGTCTGGTGGCGGAGCAGGTGCCGGGGATCGATGCGATTCTGGTGGGTCATGCGCATTCGGAGATTCCCGAGTACTTCGTGGAGAACAAGGAGACGGGTAAGAAGGTCGTGTTGTCCGAGCCGTTGAAGTGGGGGCAGCGGCTGACGTTGTTCGACTTCGATCTGGTGTGGGAGAAGGGGCGCTGGGTGGTCGAGAAGGCCGGTTCGCAGGTGCTGAACTCCAACACGGTGGCGGAGGACCGGAAGATCACCAGGTTGCTGGCGGATGAGCACAGGAAGGTGGTGGCGTACGTCAACCAGGTGATCGGTACGTCGGCTTCGGAGATGACGACGGTCGAGGCGGCGTGGAAGGACGAGCCGATCATTGATCTGATCAATGTCATCCAGGCGGAGACGGTGAAGGCGGCGCTGGCGGGTGGTGAGTATGCGGCGTTGCCGGTGTTGTCGCAGGCGGCGTGTTTCTCGCGTACGGCTCGGATTCCGGCGGGCGATGTGACGATCAAGGATGCGGCGGGTCTGTACACGTTCGAGAACACGCTTGAGGCGCGGTTGCTGACGGGTGCGCAGGTCAAGGATTATCTGGAGTTCTCGGCGCAGTATTACGTGCAGACGGCGGCGGGCGTTCCGGTGGATACGGCGAAGTTGACGAATGCGAACAATACGCCGGATTACAACTATGACGTGGTGTCGGGTGTGACGTATGACATTGATATTGCGAAGCCGAATGGTTCGCGGATTGTGAATCTGTCGTTCGGGGGGAAGGCGATCGATCCGGCGGCGCAGTTCGTTCTGGCGGTGAACAATTACCGGGCGAGCGGTGGGGGTAACTTCCCGCATGTGGCGGGTGCGAAGCAGTTGTGGGCGAATTCGGAGGAGATCCGGACGACGATGATTGCGTGGGTGCAGGCGAAGGGTTCGGTGGATGGTGCGGAGTTCGCTTCGGTGGACTGGCGTCTGACGCGGGATGGTTCGCCGGTGTTCTAGGCGGGCGTGTGTGACGCGGGTGTGTGTGGCGGCCGCTCTCTTCCTTTGGTGGGAGGGGGCGGCCGCTTTTTTTGTGTCCGTGTGTCGTCAGTTGCCTCGGGAGAGGGGGACGAGGGTGGGGGGTTGTGCGGGGATGCCGGTGTGCTGGGGGGTGAGGCCGAAGGTGGTGAAGGCGGTGCGTTGTGGGAGGGGGTAGGGGGTGGTGCCGGTGAGGTTGTTGAGGATGGTGGCGCTGCGCCAGGCGGCGAGGCCGAGGTCGGGGGCGCCGACTCCGTGGGTGTGGCGTTCGGCGTTCTGTACGTAGATGTTGCCGGTGATGGTGGGGTCGAGGTCGAGGCGGTAGTGGGCGTCGATGCGGGGGCGGCCGGCGGTGTCGCGGCGTAGGTGGGTGCCGAGGTTGCCGAGGATCTGGTCGAGGGGGCGTTCGCGGTAGCCGGTGGCGAGGACGACGGCGTCGGTGGTGAGGCGGGTGCGGGTGCCTTGTTGGGTGTGTTCGAGGTGGAGTTCGACGCGGGTGGTGGCGACGCGGCCTGCGGTGCGGACGGTGACGCCGGGGGTGAGGGTGGCGTCGGGCCAGCCTCCGTGGAGGGTGCGGCGGTAGAGCTCGTCGTGGATGGCGGTGATGGTGTCGTGGTCGATGCCTTTGTGGAGTTGCCATTGGTGGGGGACGAGTTGGTCGCGTGCGGCTTCGGGGAGGGCGTGGAAGTAGCGGGTGTAGTCGGGGGTGAAGTGTTCGAGGCCGAGTTTGGAGTACTCCATGGGGGCGAAGGCGGGGGTGCGGGCGAGCCAGTGGAGTTTTTCGTGGCCGGTGGGGCGGGCGCGGAGGAGGTCGAGGAAGATTTCGGCGCCTGATTGTCCAGAGCCGATGACGGTGATGTGTTCGGCGTCGAGGAGTTGTTGGCGGTGGTGGAGGTAGTCGGCGGAGTGGATGACGGGGACGGTTCCGGCGTCGGCGAGGGGTTTGAGGGGTTCGGGGATGTGGGGTTCGGTGCCGATGCCGAGGGCGATGTGGCGGGTGTGGGCGCGGCCGAGGGCTTCGGCTTCGCCGTGGGGGTCGAGTTGGGTGAAGTCGACTTCGAAGAGGGCGCGTTGGGGGTTCCAGCGGATGGCGTCGACTTGGTGGCCGAAGTGGAGTGCGGGGAGTTGTTGGCTGACCCAGCGGCAGTAGGCGTCGTATTCGGCGCGTTGGATGTGGAAGCGCTCGGCGAAGTAGAAGGGGAAGAGCCGGTCGCGGGTGCGTAGGTAGTTGAGGAGGGTCCAGGGGCTGGTGGGGTCGGCGAGGGTGACGAGGTCGGCGAGGAAGGGGACTTGGAGGCTGGCGCCGTCGATGAGGAGGCCGGGGTGCCAGTGGAAGGCGGGGCGTTGGTCGTAGAAGGTGGCGGCGATGGGGTGGGTGAGGCCGTGGGCGAGGGCGGCGAGGGAGAGGTTGAAGGGGCCGATGCCGATGCCGACGAGGTCGTGGGGCTGATCGGTCTCGGGGGTGGGCCGGTCGGTCCGGGCTGTCATCGGTGGGTGCTGCTTTCCGTGGTTTCGGTGGTTTCGGCTGTTTCGGTGGTTCCGGCTGTTTCAGCGGTTTCGGTGAGTTCGGTGGCTTCGGTGAGTTCGGTGGTGAGGTGGGTGACGAGGTCGAGGAGTTTTTGCAGGTCGTCGGGGGTGGTGTGGGGGTTGAGGAGGGTGGCTTTGAGCCAGAGGTGGCCGTGGGTGCGGGTTCGGCCGAGTACGGCGTGGCCTCGGGTGAGGAGGGTGCGGCGGATGGTGGCGACGGTGTGGTCGTCGGCGCCGGTGGGGCGGAAGAGGACGGTGGTGATGGTGGGACGGTCGTAGAGGTCGAGGGTGGGGGTTTTGGTGATGAGGTCGGCGAGGTGGTGGGCGGCGGTGCAGGTGCGGTCGATGAGGTCGGCGAGTCCGGTGCGGCCGAGTGCTTGGAGGGTGACGGCGATTTTGAGTGCGTCGGGGCGGCGGGTGGTGCGCAGGGAGCGGCCGAGGAGGTCGGGGAGTCCGGCTTGGGTGTCGTCGTCGGCGTTGAGGTAGGGGGCGTGGTGGTGGAGTGGGTGGAGGTAGTGCTGGTCGGGGACGGCGAGGATGCCGGCTGATGCGGGTTGCCAGCCGAGTTTGTGGAGGTCGAGGGTGACGCTGTGGGCGCGGTCGAGGCCGTTGATCTTGTGGCGGTGGGTGGGGCTGAGGAGGAGTGGTCCGCCGTAGGCGGCGTCGATGTGGAGTTCGGCGCCGTGGGTGTCGCAGAGGTCGGCGATGGCGGTGAGGTGGTCGATCTGGCCGGTGTCGGTGGTGCCTGCGGTGGCGGTGACGAGGAGGGGGCCGTGTTCCTGGTGCCGGGTGAGGGTGTCGTTGAGTGCGTTGAGGTCGATGGTGCCGTCGGGGGCGGGGACGGTGAGGGGCGCGGGGAGGCCGAGGAGCCAGGCGGCGCGGGTGATGCTGTGGTGGGCGTTGGTGCCGGTGATGGTCTGGAGGGTGGGGCCGTGGCGTTCTCGGGCGAGGAGGAGGGCGAGTTGGTTGGCTTCGGTGCCGCCGGTGGTGATGAGGGCGTCGGGGTGGGTGTGGTGGGGGTAGATCTCGGCGGCGAGGGCTGCGGTGATGTCGGCTTCGAGGGTGGAGGCGGCGGGGGCCTGGTCCCAGGAGTCCATGGAGGGGTTGAGGGCGGAGGCTGCGAGGTCGGCGGCGGTGGCGAGGGCGAGGGGTGGGGTGTGGAGGTGGGCTGCGCAGAGGGGGTCTGCGGGGTCTGCGGCGCCTTCGGTGAGGGCGCCGATGAGGGTGGCGAGGGCGTGGTGGGGGCCGGTTCCGTGTTCGGGGATGACGGGGTCGAGGGCGGTGCGCATGTGGGTGGTGACGGTGTCGGGTCCGCCGACGGGGAGGGGGCCGTCGCGGCGGCGGGCGCCTTCTTGGAGTGCGGTGAGGACGGTGTCGATGAGGGGGCGCAGGGCGGTGGGGCCGGTGGTGGATCCGGCGAGGGGTGGGGTGGGCATGGGTGGGTGGCCCTTCGGGTGCACACGGGTGGACACGCCAGCTTGTCCGGGTTTCGGTGGGCGTTGTCGGGGAGCCCGGTGATCTGAACTCGAAAGGGGGATGGGTGGGCGCTTGGGGGCGTTGGTGTGGGGTTCGGGTGGTAGTGGTGCGTGCGGTGGCGGGTCCGGATATGGGTGTGCCCGGCCTGTCCTCGGGGTGAGGGCGGGCCGGGCACGGGTGGTGCGGGTTGTGCGGGTGGTGTGTGGCTTCGGGTCAGTGGCGGTGGATCAGTGGCGGTGGATCAGTGGGCGTTGCGGACGGTGAGGGCGCGGCGCAGGTCGTCGATCTGGTCGGCGAGTTTGCGGCGCAGGGCGGGGATGAGGGCTTGGTCGGTGAGGGCCTGTTCGCCGAGGTGGAGGCTGTCGGCGTCGATGGTGTACGCGGGGAAGGCGTAGCGTCCGGCGGCTTCGGCGATGGCGGGGCCGCGGCGGACGGCGAGTGCGGTGGCGTCGGGGTAGTAGCGGGGCACGTATGCGGTGACGAGATCGGTCTGTTCGGGCTGCCAGAAGCCTTGGGCGGTGGCGGTGAACAGGTAGTTGGAGAGGGTGTCGTCGGTGAACATGGCGTGCCAGGCGACGGCCTTGGCTTCGGGGGTGGGCAGGGCGGCGCGGCAGCGGGCGGCGCCTTCCTGGCCGGTGGCGCTGGGGTCGGCTTCGAGTTCGGCGGCGATGGCTGTTTCGTCGGTGGCGCCGAGGACGGCGAGGCGGGTGAGGATGCGCCAGCGTAGTTCGGGGTCGAGTTCGGGGCCGCCGGGGACGGTGCCGTCGGTGAGCCAGCCGTGGATGGTGTCGGGCTGGGTGGCGGCGTCGATGAAGTGGCGTACGGCGGTGAGGCGGAGGCCGGGTTGGGTGCCGTCCTCGGTGCGGCGGATGAGGTCGCGGGTGAGGGCGGTGAGGGTGGTGAGGGCGGCGGGCCGGTCGTGGGGGGTGATGTAGCGGGCGGCGACCTGGGTGTCGGCGAAGGTGAGGACGCCTTGGAGGAGGGCGAGGTCGGTTTCGTGCGGGAGGTGGGTGCGGGCGGCTTCGAGGTAGGTGGTGGGGGCGAGTTCGCCGTCGCGGACCATGTCGCGGGCGGCGTTCCAGATGACGGCGCGGGTGAGGGCGTCGGGGATGCCGGAGAGGCTGTTCAGGACGGTGTTCCAGGAGTCCGGGTCGAGGCGGATCTTGGCGTAGGTGAGGTCGTTGTCGTTGAGGACGACGAGGGCGGGGCGGCGGCCGGGGCGGGTGGTGGTGCTGTCGCCTTCGTGGGGGCCGTCCTGGGTGGCGTTGTCCTGGGGGATGTTGATGTCGAAGCGGTCGCGCAGGACGAGCCGGTCGGGGCCGGACTGGGTGTCGATGGCGTGGTCGTACGTACCGACGGTGATGCGGTGGGGGCGGGTGCCCTGGTGGTCGACGGCGAGGGACCAGGTGGTGTCGGCTTCGGTGAGGTGGGGGGTGAGGGTGTCGACTCCGGTGGTGCGCAGCCACTGTTCGGCCCAGGCGTGGACGTCTCGGTCGGTGGCGGAGGCGAGGTTGTCGATGAAGTCGGCGAGGGTGGCGTTGCCGAACTTGTGGCGGGCGAAGTGGGTGTTGATGCCGGCCAGGAAGTCCTTTTCGCCGAGCCAGGTGACGAGTTGGCGCAGGGCGGATGCGCCCTTGGCGTAGGAGATGCCGTCGAAGTTGAGCATCGCGGATGCGGTGTCGGGGACGGCGGCGGGGTCGGGGGCGACGGGGTGGGTGGAGGGGCGCTGGTCGGCGTCGTATCCCCAGCCCTTGCGGGCGACGCCGAAGTCGACCCAGGTGTCGGTGAAGCGGGTGGCTTCGGCGAGGGTCTGGTAGCCCATGTATTCGGCGAAGGACTCGTTGAGCCAGATGTCGTCCCACCAGGCGAGGGTGACGAGGTCGCCGAACCACATGTGGGCCATTTCGTGGGCGATGACCATGCCGCGGGTCTGGCGTTCGGTGTCGGTGACGGCGGAGCGGTAGATGAATTCGTCGCGGAAGGTGACGAGGCCGGGGTTCTCCATGGCGCCCGCGTTGAATTCGGGGACGAATGCCTGGTCGTAGGAGTCGAAGGGGTAGGGCTCGTCGAACTTTTCCTGGAAGCGGTCGAAGCAGGCGCGGGTGATGTCGAGGATCTCGTCGGCGTCGGTGTCGAGGTGGGGGGCGAGCGAGCGGCGGCAGTGGATGCCGAAGGGCAGTCCGGCGTGTTCGGTGGTCACGGAGTGCCAGGGGCCTGCGGCGACGGCGACGAGGTAGGTGGAGACGGGGGGTGTGGGGGCGAGGGTCCAGCGGCCGTCGCCGGTGTGCCGGGAGATTCCGTTGCCGAGGACGGTCCAGCCTTCGGGGGCGGTGACGGTGAGGGCGAAGACGGATTTGAGGTCGGGCTGGTCGAACGCGGCGAAGACGCGCTGGACGTCTTCCATGAAGAGCTGGGTGTAGACGTAGGTCTCGTCGTCGGTGGGGTCGGTGAAGCGGTGCATGCCTTCGCCGGTGCGGGAGTAGCGCATGGCGGCGTCGATGCGCAGTTCGTGGGTGCCGGTGGTGAGGGCGGTGAGGGGGAAGCGGTTCTCGGTGAGGTCCGCGGGGTCCAGTGCGTGTCCGTCGAGGCTGATGGAGCGCAAGGTGGCGGGCTTGATCTCGACGAAGGTGTCACCGGCGGCGAGGGCGGTGAACTGGATGACGGTACGGGAGTCGAAGGTCTCTTCCCCTGCGGTCAGATCGAGGTCGATCGTGTACCGCTGTACGTCGAGGAACTGGGCTCGGGCCTGCGCTTCATCGCGCGTCAGTACGGACATGGGGCCCATGCTGCCGTATGCGGCGGGCGGTGTGCAGGTGCGTTCTCGCTGGGCTGACGGGGCCCGGCGGCGTCCTTTGAGGGCTAAGATTCTTGATGACGGTGTACCTGTACGGAGGAGTGCCCGGGATGGCGAAGAACGGCTCTGGGGGGCCCGGGGGTTCCGTGGCGTCCACCGGTTCCGCGTCGCGGCAGGATGCGGTGGCGTCGATCGTGGCGGACTGGCGGCGGGAGCGGCCCGAGCTGGATACGGCTCCGCTGGAGGTGTTCGGCCGGCTGCACCGGGCGTTCCTGCGGTACAGCGCGGCGATCTCGCGGCCGGTGGAGCGCAAGGGGCTCTCGATGGCGGGCTTCGATGTGCTGACGGCGCTGCGCCGGGCGGGGGCGCCGTTCCGGCGTACGGCGGGTGAGCTGGCCGATTCGGGGCTGATCAGTTCGGCGGGGGTGACGCTGCGGATAGACCGTCTGGAGAAGGACGGGCTGATCCGGCGGGAGCGGGATCCGCAGGACCGTCGGGTGGTGCACTCGCGGCTGACGGACGAGGGGCTGTCGGTGATCGACGAGCTGTTCTCGGAGCATCTGGACAACGAGCGGCGGATGCTGGCGGGGTTGTCGCCGCGGGAGTGCGCGCAGTTGGCGGGGCTGTTGGAGAAGTTGGAGCGGTCTGTGTTGGCGGCGGAGTCGGGCGAGTAGTAGTGGGGGGGCGGGGGCGCTCCGCGGGGCGCCGGTACCCCGGTGCGGGATGTGTCCTCAATCGCCGGACGGGCTTGATTTTGCCGGTGTCCGGATTGATTGTGCAGGTGTCCGGATTGAGGGTGCCGGGGCCCGGGGCGATGGTGCCGGCGATTGAGGACGTGGGTCAGGCCGTCGCCGCCTGGGCTTCCGCTTCTGTGCGGTACATGCGGCGTACGCGGACCACGCCCAGGTCGTGCTGGTAGAGGTTCTCCGCCTGGTCGGCGTCCGTGCGCAGGTCCTCCAGCATGATGCGGTCCTGTTCGAGGACGTCCCAGTGGCGGTCCTCCAGGAGCGTCTTGTAGAGGAAGCGCCAGGTGTCGCGCTGCCAGTCCGTGACCTTGCGGTAGCGCCAGAAGAAGACGGCGCAGCGGTCCTCGTCGATGGGGGTGGCCATGCCGACGATGCCGAAGGGTCCGCCGGGGCCGGCGGTCGGCGGGTAGGGGATGGTGAGGTCGACCCAGTCGACGCCGGTGCGGCAGAGTTCGACCCAGTCGAAGTTGACGCCGCTCTGGTCGGTCTTCTCGAAGAAGAAGCCGCGTTCGGTCTCGCGGATGCGGAAGCGTGCGGTGGTCTGGCCTTCGGCCATGCTGTGCGAGTCGCGGTGGAGGAACGAGCCGTGCATGGGGTCGAGCAGGTTCTCGACGGCGTAGCGCCAGTTGACGTTCCACTCGGCGTAGCAGAGGAACGCGGATGTGCCGGGGTCGGTGAGGTGTTCGGGCAGCACGAGTGGTGCCGGTTCGGGGTGCTCGTTGTCGCCGAAGTAGGCGAGGATGCCGCCGGCGGTCTCGATGACGTGGGGGGCTGCGACGAGTTGTTTGCCTTCGAGGTTGCAGCCGGGGAGGCCGGGTACGGCGGCGACGGTGCCGGTGCCGTCGACCTGGACGCCGTGGTACCAGCAGGCGATGCGGTCGCCGAGGTGTTTGCCGAGGGAGAGGCGGGCGCCGCGGTGGGGGCAGCGGTCCTCGAGCATGTGGAGGGTGCCGTCGGCTCGGCGGAAGAGGAGCCATTCCTCGCCGAGGAGGGTGAGGCGCTTCATGCCGCCGGCGGGGACGAAGTCGGAGGGGCAGACGGCGTACCACTGGTTGCGGATGCCGGTGGCGTAGAGCCGGTCGGCGGTGCGGTTGCCGGGGCGGGCGACTTCGGAGGGGCGGGTGGGGGTGCCCGGCTGCACGGGGGTGGTGGTGTCGGTGGTCATGGTTGTCTCACGCTCCCAGGCGTCGCATCTCGTTGCGGAAGGTGTCCTCGGTCCACGGGCTGCCGTCGGGGGCGGGCAGGTCGCGGGCGTTGAGTCCGGCGACGAGGCCGGGCAGGTCGTGGGCTCCGCTGCCGAAGACCTCTTCGATCACTGCGGCGAGCTTCTTCTCGTACGGGGTGGGCTCGGCGGTGCGTGCCTGGTGCGGGTTGAGGTACTGCGGGGTGGTCGTGCTGGTCATGTCGGCTCCCTTCGGGGGCGTGTCAGAGGTCGAGTACGAGGCGGGGGGTGCGGGCGCGGGAGACGCAGAGCATCATCGAGGCGCCGGTTTCGCGTTCGGTCTCGGTGAGGAGGAAGTCGCGGTGGTCGGGGGTGCCTTCGAGGACTTTGGTCTCGCAGGTGCCGCAGATGCCGTCGCGGCAGGAGGAGGCGACGGGGATGCCGGCGTTCTCCAGTGCGTCGAGTACGGAGGTGGTGGGGCCGACCTCGACGGTGCGTCCGGTGCGGGAGCAGACGACGTCGATAGCGGTGTCCTCGCCGTCGCGGGGTGCGGCGGTGGGGGCGGCGAAGCGTTCCGTGCGGGCGTCGGGGTGGCGTTCCTCGACTGCTGCGAGGAGGGGTTCGGGGCCGCAGCAGTAGACCTGGGTGCCGGGGGCGAGGTCGCCGAGGAGGGTGTCGAGGTCGATGTGGCCGTGCTCGTCCTGGGGGACGAACTCGACTGTTCCGTCGGGTAGTTCGGCGAGTGTGGCGAGTTCGGTGAGCTCTGCGCCGAAGGCCATGGAGGTGCGGGTGCGGCCGCCGTGGACGAGGCGCCAGGGGGTGCGGGTGCGGGTGGCCTCGCGGGCCATGGCGAGGAGCGGGGTGATGCCGATGCCGCCCGCGATGAAGAGGTAGCCGGTGGCGTCGCCCGTGGTGTCGAGCTCGAAGTGGTTGCGGGGGCCCTGGACGTGGAGCCTCTGGCCGGGGCGGAGTTGGGTGTGGAGGTGGGCGGAGCCGCCGCGGGAGGCGGGTTCGTGGAGGACGCCGATGCGCCAGTGGGTGGTGTCGGCGGGGTCGGAGCACAGGGAGTACTGGCGGATGTGTCCGCCGGTGTGTACGTCGATGTGGGCGCCGGGCTGCCAGGCGGCGAGGGGTGTTCCTTCGGGGTGGGTGAGTTCGATGCTCAGGACGCCGTCGGCCTCCCAGGTCATGCGGTGGACGAGCAGGTCGAGCCGGGGTTCCTCGGCGGGCGTCATGACGGGTTGCCTCCCTGTCCAGGGGTATCGGTTGCGGTGGCGGGGAGCTTGACCGGCGGGGTGAACGGGGTGTTCATCGGGCCGAGTGCGGTGAGGTCGATCTCGACGAGGGTGGGGCCCGGGGAGGCGATGGCCTCCTTGATGACGGGTCCGGCGTCGGCTTCGGCGGCGATCTTCGCGTACGGGAGGCCGACGGCGGCGGCGAGGAGGGCGAAGTCGGGGGTGGTGAGGTCGACTCCGGAGCGGCGGGGGAAGTGGGTGTCCTGCATGTTGCGCAGGACGCCGTAGCCGCCGTCGTTGAAGACGAGGAGGGTGAGGTCGGGCTTCTCCTGGGCGAGGGTGAGGAGTTCGCCGAGGTGGACGGCGAGGCCTCCGTCGCCGGCGATGACGACGGTGGGGGTGTCGGGGCGGCCGAGTGCGGCGCCGATGCCCATGGCGAGGCCCTGTCCGATGCCGCCGCCGCGCGGGAAGACGTTGGTGGCCGGGTCGGTGATCTCCAGGAGCCGGTTTCCCCAGGTGGAGGAGGGGATGGTCACGTCGCGGGCGATGACGGATCCGGGCGGGCAGGCGTCGCGGATGGCGTCGTTGATCGCGGCCTGGGGTCCGATGGCGTGGCGTTGTGCGCTGCGGGCGTCGGTGCGGGCCTTGCGGACGCGGTCGGGCCAGCTCGTCTCCGTACCGCCGCTGGTGACGCGTCCCAGGAGGGCGGCGAGTACGGCGGTGGCGTCGCCGTGCAGGGCGACGGTGGCGGGGTACACGCGGCCGGGGGCGGCCGGGTCCAGGTCCAGTTGGATGTGGACGGCCGGGAGTTCGAGGCTGTAGTCGGCGGTTTCGTTGGAGCGGAAGTGGGTGCCGATGGAGAGCAGCACGTCGGCTTCGGCGAGGAGGGCGCGGCCGGCGGGTGCG
This sequence comes from Streptomyces sp. NPDC050422, assembly GCF_044458665.1. NCBI lineage: Bacteria > Bacillati > Actinomycetota > Actinomycetes > Kitasatosporales > Streptomycetaceae > Streptomyces > Streptomyces sp. NPDC050422. The sequence continues at coordinate 194,755 of NZ_JBITIE010000005.1, read as the reverse complement.
GTGGCGTAGTTGCCGAGGACGCGGTCGTCGGTCTCGGGGACGGAGCCGCGGCCGGAGTTGGAGGTGACGAGTCCGGCGTTCAGGGCGTCGAGGAGTGCGGCGAGTTCGGGGCGGGCGCTGTTGGCTCCGCCGCCGGCCCACACGAGGGGGCGGCGGGCGGCGGAGAGCAGGGCGGCCGCTTCGTCGAGGAGCGCGGGGTCGGGCAGGGCGGGGGTGGCCGGCTGCGGCACGGGCGTGCCGGTGAGGTCCTGGGGGGCGAACTGCAGGTCGATGGGCCATTCGACGCTGACGGGGCCGTGCGGGGCGGTGAGTGCGCGGGCCGCTGCGTCGCGGAGGATGTCGCCGGCGTGCGCGGCGTCGGTGACGGTGACGGCGTGGGTGGAGACCGCGCGGAGCATGCCGAGCTGGTCCTTGGTCTCGTGGATGAAGCCGCGTCCGGAGCCGAGGTACTCGCTGTCGATCTGTCCGGTGATGTGGAGGACGGGGGTGCCGGAGCTGAGGGACTCGATGAGGGATCCTGCGGCGTTGCCTGCTCCCGTACCGGTGCTGGTGAGGGCGCAGCCGAGGTTGCCGGTGGCGCGGGCGTAGCCGTCGGCGGCGTTGACTGCGGCGGCTTCGTGGCGGACGGGGACGAAGCGGAGGTCGCGGTCGACGGCTTCGACGAGCGGCAGGTTGTGCACGCTGACGATGCCGAACACCGTGTCGACGCCGAGTGCGCGCAGCGTCTCGACGAGCAGGTCGCCGCCGTTGGGTCGGTTCATGTCGGGTGCTCCTGAAGGGGTGGGGGATGTGGGTTACGCGATGGCGCGGTTGACGCCGCCGCAGACGTCGAGGGTGGTGCCGGTGATGTACGAGGCCCTGGGTGACAGGAGGGCGGTGACGGCGTACGCGACTTCGTCGGCGTTGCCGAGGCGGCCGAGCGCGATGCCGCGGTCTGCGGCGAGTTCGGCCTGCCAGGCGGGGTAGTCGAGGGGGCTGCCGGAGGCGGCGTAGCGGCGTTCCCACTGTCCGGTGTCGACGAGGCCGAGGCAGACGGAGTTGACGCGGATGCCGTCGGGGGCGAGTTCCTTGGACAGGGAGGTGGAGAGGTTGAGGATGCCGGCGCGGGCGGCGCTGGTCGTCATCAGTGCGGTCTCGGGCTGTTTGGCGAGGACGGCGTTGATGTTGACGACGGAGGCGTTGCCGGAGGCGCGGAGGTGGGGCAGGGCGGCGTTGAGGGGGTTGAGGACGCCGAAGAACTTGAGTTCGAGTTCGTCGCGCCAGTCGTCGGCGGTGGTTTCGGCGAAGGGTTTCATCCGGGAGGCGCCGGCGTTGTTGACGAGTCCGTCGAGGCCGCCGAGGTGGGTCGCCGCGTTTTCGGTGAAGGTCTGTACGGCGGCTTCGTCGCGTACGTCGCAGGGGGCGTGGTAGAGCGATTCGGGGTCGGCGAGTCCGTCGAGGGCGGCGGTGAGGGCGTCGGCGCGGCGGCCGCAGGTGGCGACGCGGGCGCCTTCGGTGAGGAGCGTGCGGACTGTGGCGAGGCCGACTCCGGAGCTGCCGCCGGTGACGAGGATGCGGCGGCCTTTCAGGCGGAGGTCCATGGGCTTCCTTGCGGGTCGGGGTCGAGGTCGGGGTCGGGGTCGAGGGTGCGGGGCGCTCCGCGGGGGCACGGGGACCCCCGTGCCGGGGGTGTCCTCAATCGCCGGACGGGCTTGAATTGGCTGCCGGACGCTCTTCGGCCGCAGCCCGGTGCAGCTCAGCTCAGCTCAGCTCACTGCATCGTGAAGCCGCCATTGACGGCGAAGGTCTGGCCGGTGATGTAGCTGGACTCGTCGCCGATGAGGAAGGCGATGAGGCCGACGAGGTCGGCCGGTTGCTGGGGGCGGGAGATCGCCCGGTTGAGGCGGTACAGCTCGTGGCGTTCGGCGGGGATGTCGGCGGCGGACTCCCCTTCGGTGAGGCCGGGGGCGACGGCGTTGACGGTGATGCCGAAGTCGCCGGTCTCGCGTGCCATGGCCCGGGTCAGAGAGATGACGGCGCCCTTGGAGGCGATGTAGTGGGCGAGCCGGGGTGAGCCGTACAGGGCGGCGTCCGAGGCGAGGTTGACGATGCGTCCGCTGCCGTGGTCCCGCATGAGCGGGAGGAGGGCGCGGGCGAGAAGCCAGGGGCCGCGGGCGTTGACCGTCATGATGCGGTCCCAGACTTCGACGTCGATCTCGTGGAAGGGTTTGCCGCCCACCGCGTTGGCGAGTCCGGCGTTGTTGACCAGTCCGTACAGCCGGCTGCCGTCTTCGGCGAGGGTGGTGGCGAGTGCGGTGACGGATTCCGGGTCGGCGACGTCGAGCGGGTGGAAGTCGGCCGTGATGCCCTCGGCGCGCAGGTCGTGGGCGGCCTGTCTGCCGGTGGTCTCGTCGAGTTCGGCGATGACGACGCGGTGGCCGTCGTTGCCGATCCGGCGGGCCGCGGCCAGTCCCAGGCCGCGGCCGGCGCCGGTGACGACGACCGTACGGGGGGTGTCGTCGGTGGCCATCAGTCGCGGGCGATGCCGTGCATCGGGGAGTGCTCGGGATAGGTGGGGACCTGCGGCTTCTGCGTGCCGATGATCACGCAGAACAGGGCGTCGGTGTCGCCCTCGTTCTTCAGGGAGCGGGCCACTCCGGCGGGGACGACGATCATGTCGCGGTAGCCGAGGGTGCGGTATTCGGCCTCGTCGGAGCCGCGGTGGATGCCGACCTTGACCTGGCCCTCCAGGACGAAGAAGGCCTCCTCGACGTCGTGGTGGGTGTGCTCGGGGCCTTCGGCGCCCGGCGGGAGCAGCATGTTGGAGAGGGTGAAGCCGCCGGAGGGCAGGATGCGGTTGTCGTTCTCGTGGTTGCCGGTGGCGCCGGAGCCGACGTAGCGGATCTGGGCGCGGCGGTACTGGGCGCCGGCCTTCTCCTGGAAGGAGAGGGTGTTCCAGTCGGGCTCGCGGGAGTCCTGGGTGGCGATGAGGGAGTCGGTGAACTTCGCGAGGTCGCCGTCGGTCTCGTACGGGGTGTTGTCGATGGGCACGAGATGCTCCTTGGTTCGTTGGTGGGGGGGGTGGTCTCGTCGTTACGCGGGTACGCGGGCGACGACGTGGAGGTGGGCGCGGACCCAGGCGTTGAAGGCCTCGGGGCGTTCCTGGTTGGAGAGGTGCCCGGCGCCGGAGAGGGTGACGTACACGGACTTGGTGAGTCCGCCGGCGATGGCCTGTGACTCGTCGGTGCCGGTGACGGTGTCCTGTTCGCCGCACAGGACGAGGGCCGGTGCGGCGATGGCGGTCAGGTCGTCGGTGAGGTCGGCTTCGGCCATGGATGCGGCGGCGTATCCGTAGCCGGGGCTGCGGACGGATGCGGCCATGGTGGCGACGACGCGTGCGACGAGTTCGGGGGGTGCGCCGGCGGAGACGAGGCGTGGTCCGCGGGCGGCGGCGAAGGCTTCGGGTCCCTGGTCGGCGAGTTGCCCGGCGCGCTCGCGCATGGCGCGGGCCTTGTCCGGGTGGGTTCCGGAGCCGCGGCTGGAGTCGGCGACGATCAGGGAGGCGACGAGGTCCGGGTGGCGGGTGGCGAGGCGTAGTGCGATGACGCCGCCCCAGGAGACGCCGAGGACGTGGGCGGGGGCGCCGTGTTCGCGGATGAGGGCGGCGGCGGTGTCGGCGTAGCCGTCGAGGCCGGGGGCGTGGGCCGGGTCGGCGGAGTCCGCGTAGCCGGGGGCGTCCCAGGCCACGACCCGTACCTGGTCGGCGAGCCCGTCGAGTTGCGGGGTGAAGGCGGCGGAGGAGGAGCCGATGCCGTGGAGGCAGAGCAGGAGCGGGGCGTCGGGGTCGCCGGCCTCGCGGGTGTGGACGGCCCCGGTGGCGAGGGCGGCGGTGTCGACGGCGGCCGGCGCGGCTTCCTGGCGGGCCGTGGTGGTCACAGGATCTGTCCTGCCCGGCCGACGACGGCGCCGAGGCTGCGGAGTACGGCGTGCGGGACGACCTGGCTGGTGGCGGGGTTCGCTTCGTCGGGCCGGTGGGCGACCTCGAAGCGGTACGTGCCGTGGGGGCCGGCCGCTTCGATGACGTGCCGGGTGAGGGTGGCGGCGGGGTCGGCGACGACGACGACCTGGACGAGGGCGGGGTCGCCGGTGGCGAGGGCGACAGATGCGGCGACGTTGGTCGACTTGGGGAACTTCACCGGGACGTCGATCGCGGTGCCGCGCATCACCTCGACGGGTTCGGTGGTGGTGCGCAGCCGTTCGGTGAGTTCCGCGTCCATCCAGGGCTGGTGGAGGGTGGCGGGGAGCTTGGTGGTGGTGAGGGTGACGGAGGTGAGGGGGCCGAGTCCGCGGACGGCCTGGAGGAGGTCGAGTCCGCCGACGGCTCCGCCGGTGAAGTAGACGCGTCCGGGTCCGGCGGCGCGCAGCCGGTCGGTGAGTTCGGGGTCGACGAGGGCGCCGGTGGAGGCGATGAGCAGGTCGGCGCCGCTGTTGAGGACGCGTTCGGCCCATTCGCGTACGACGGCCTGGCCCGCTGCTTCGACGATGAGGTCGCAGACGGCGAGGGCGTCCTCGAAGGACAGTTGGGGTGCGGGGGCGTCGACGAGGGGGCGGTTGTCGATGATGCAGGTGAGTTCGGCGCCGGGGATGTGGCCTTCGGCGAGTGCGGTGCCGACGACGCGTCCGATGGCTCCCCAGCCGACGAGGCCGATGCGGCGGACGGGGCGGGTGGGGCGGGCGGGGGTGTCCGGCCGGGGGGTGAGGGTGGTGGTCATGCGGTCACCTCTTCTGGCGCGTCGGTGGGGGTGGTGAGAGGTCCGGGGTCGGGGGTGCCGGCCATGTGGCTGCGGATGCCGGGTGAGGGCGGGCCGGCGGTGCCCCACAGGTCGGAGAGGTCGGGCGTGCGGCGCCAGACCTTGGCGATCCAGGCGTCCTCGACGATCTGGGCGACCTCGGAGGTGTATTCGCAGACGAGTCCGGCGGGGTCGGTGAAGTACGAGAAGGTGTTGTTGCCGGGGCCGTGCCGGCCGGGCCCCCACTGGGGGTTGATGCCGTGGTGGCGCAGGCGTCCGAGACCGCGCATGAAGTGGTCGACGGATGTCATCTCGTAGGCGACGTGGTTGAGGGAGGTCCACTCGGCCTGGTTGAACGCGATGCAGTGGTGGTCGGCGTTGCAGCGCAGGAACGCCATCTGATGCTCGGACCAGTCGGAGACGCGCAGGCCGAGGACCGAGGTGTAGAAGGCGACGGCGGCGTCGATGTCCGTGGTGTTGAGGACGGTGTGGGTGACGCCGACGGGGACGGCGGCGTCCCGGCCGCGCGGGGTGACGGCGTACGTCTGGGCGCTGAGTTCGATCAGCCGGCCCTCGGGGTCGGTGAAGCGGAGTCCGTAGCCGCCGCCGACCTGGTCGAGGGGGCCGGGTCCGGTGACGGGGACGATGCCGCGGGCGAGGAGCCGGCGGGCGGCCTCGTCGATCTCGGCGGGGGTGGCGACGGCGAACGTGATGCGGCCGAGGCCGTTGCGTTCGCCGCGGCTGAGGTGGAGGACGTGGTGTTCCTCGCCGGTGCCGCGCAGCCAGGTGGCGTCCGCTTCGTGTTCTACGGCTTCCAGGCCCCAGACCTCACGGTAGAAGTCGGCGGACTCGGTGAAGGCGGGGGTGCGGAGCTCGACGGAGCGCAGGGCGCGCAGCCGGGCGACCGGTGCCGGCAGGGGTCGTGCGGTGTCTTCGTACGGCATGGGGGGCTCCGGATTCGTCTCGCTCGGCTTCACTGGCCGGCCCAGGGCAGGGGGGTGCTGTCGGTGGCCCAGTAGAGGGACTTCTGCCGCTGGTAGCCGCGGATGAGATCGCGGCCCTTCTCGGTGCCGATGCCGCTGTCCTTCAGCCCGCCGAACGGGGTGGAGATGCTGAACTGCTTGTACGTGTTGATCCAGACGGTGCCCGCGTCGATGCGGCGGGCGAGGCGCCAGGCTCTGGCGTGGTCGCGGGTCCAGATGCCGCAGGCCAGTCCGTACACGCTGTCGTTGGCCTGGGTGACGAGGTCGTCCTCGTCGTCGAAGGGCAGGGCGACGACGACCGGGCCGAAGATCTCTTCCTGGCAGACGCGGGCGGTGTTGGGCAGGCCGTCCAGGACGGTGGGGAGGTAGTAGGCGCCGTCGCGGTACTGCTCGCCGTCGGGGGCGGCTCCTCCGCACCGGACGGTGGCGCCCTCCTCGCGGGCCAGGTCGACGTAGGCGGCGACGCTGTCGCGGTGGCGGTGGTGGACGAGCGGGGCAACCTGGGTGTCGGGGTCGGTGCCGGGCCCGATGCGGAGTTTCTCCGTACGGGAGACGAGTTCGCCGAGGAACTCCTCGTATCGGGAGCGGGCGACGAACAGGCGGGAGCCGGCGATGCAGCTCTGTCCGCTGGAGGAGAAGACGCCGTACATGACGCCTGCGAGGGCCTGCTCCAGGTCGGCGTCCTCCAGCACGATCGTCGGTGACTTGCCGCCGAGTTCGAGGGAGACGGGGATGAGCTTGTCGGCGGCGGCGTGGGCGAGGGTGCGGCCGGTGGACGTACCGCCGGTGAAGGTGATCTTCCCGACGGCCGGGTGGCGGACGATCGCGTCGCCGATGACGCTGCCGCGGCCGGGCAGGACGGAGAGCAGGGCGGTGGGCAGCCCGGCCTCGGTGAGTGCCTGGTGGACGAGGCGGCCGAGCGCGAGGGCGACGAGGGGGGTCCACTCGGCGGGCTTGAGGAGGACGGCGTTGCCCGCGGCGAGGGCGGGGGCGAGCTTCTGGGCGTCGCTGGCGATCGGCGAGTTCCAGGGGGTGATCGCGCCGACGACGCCGATGGGTTCGTGGACGCTCATCGTGACGTACGGGCCGCGGGAGGGGGTGAGGGCGTCCTCGGCGGTCTCCAGGGCGGCGGCGGTGTAGCGGAAGGTGCCGGCGGCGCTGAGGACGAGGGCGCGGGTCTCGGTGCGGCATTTGCCGGTGTCGGCGGTCTGCAGGGCGGAGAGCCGGTCCGCGCTCTGCTCGACGAGGTCGGCGATGCGGTGGAGCAGCCGGGCGCGGAGGTGGGCGGGGAGCTCGCGCCAGGCGGGGTCGTGGGCGGCGCGGGTGGCTGCGGTGGCGGCCTCCTCGACGTCGTCGAGGGATGCGGCGTGCACGGTGGCGATGACCTGACCGGTGGCCGGGTCGACCGTCTCGATGAGGGCGCCACGGCCCTGTCGCCACTGCCCCGCGACCAACACCTCGTCGGCAAGCATCAGTTGGCCTCCTGCGATCGAATCGATTACCTCAGCTCTAAAAATCTAAGGGCTTAAGTAATTGTTCGCAAGCCCCCTCGGCAAAATCTCCTTTTGCCTCCGGGGGCTTGACGGCCGCCACCCCTGGACCGGTAAAACTTAAGCACTTAAAAGCTAGGCACTTACAGAGACCCGTGGGTGACTTCACAAGCTCACGAGCGCCGTGCGGCCGTTCCCACCCGTACGCTCAGCTCATTCCCGTCCCCTCTGTAACCCCGTACACCTGGCTCCCCAACCGCTCCGGCCCCACGCGGAGCAGGAGGAACCCTGGATGAGCACCGACACCTCGCAGGACGCCGCCGGCCCCGGCTCCTCCCCGGCCGGCACGACCCGCGCCACCATCGCCGCCCGTTTCGAGCGCCTGCCGCTCTCCCGCTGGCACGTCACCGTCCGCCTGATCGTGGGTGTCGTCACCTTCTTCGAGGCCTTCGACCAGTTGCTGATCGCCTACGCACTGCCGGAGCTCCGCGACGAGTGGCAGCTGTCCACGGGCGACGCCACGGCGGTCCTCACGGTCGGCTCGGCCGGCATGCTCGTCGGCGCGCTGCTCTCAGGACGGCTGGCCGACCGCTACGGCCGGGTGAAGGTGATCGCGTACTGCGTGGCCGCGTCCGGTCTCGTGAGCCTGGCGCTGACGGCGTGCACCTCGCTCACCCCGTTCCTGGCCCTGCGCTTCGTCCAGGGGCTCGCGATCGGGGGCGAGGTGCCGGTGGCAGCGGCCTTCATCAGCGAGATCACCCGGAGCTTCAAGCGGGGCCGCTTCGTCCTGCTGTACGAACTCGTCTTCCCGGCCGGCCTCACCATCGGCGCCCTGGTTGCGGCCTGGGTGGTCCCGGCGGCGGGCTGGCGCGTGATGTTCGCGGTCGCCGCCGTGCCCGGCCTGCTGGCCTTCCTCGTCCAGCGCGGGGTCCCCGAGTCGCCGCGATGGCTGGCGGAGCGGGGCCGGATGGCGGAGGCCGAAGCGGTGATGACCGAGATCGAGGCGAAGGTGTCGGCGGCGACGGGCGAACCGCTCCCCCGGCCGGCCGGTCCCGCCTCCTCCACCGCTCAGGCCCCGACGACGGTGGCCGCCACCCCCGCGGAACGCGCCGCGACAGGCCTCCGCGGCCTGTTCACCGGCCGCTACCGGCGCCGCACCCTGGTGGTCGGCGCGATCTGGTTCACCGGCTACTTCGTCAACTACGGCGTGACGTCCTGGCTGCCCAGCATCTACAAGGACGAGTACGGCCTCACCCTCTCCGACGCCCTGCTCTACTCCACGGTGACCTCGGTCGCCGGTCTGCTCGGCTGCCTGATCGTCGCCCTCACGGTGGACGTCCTCGGCCGCCGCCGCATCTTCGCGATCTGCCTCGGCGCCTCGGCCGCGCTGCTGCTCACCCTGGCCGCGCTCGGCGCCGGCACCCCCGCCGAGGTCCTGATCTGGACCTCGCTCTCGGCGGTCGGCTTCTTCGGCTCCAACATCTGCCTGTACCTGTACACACCCGAGCTCTACCCGACCCGGATGCGCGCCCTGGGCTGCAGCGTCGGCGGCGCGGTCAACCGGCTGGGCGTGATCCTCGGCCCGATCCTGGTCGGCGTGGTCTACGCGGCCGGCGACAGTGTCGCCGCGGTGTTCGTGATGCTGGGAGCGGTGGCCCTGGTGGGCGCGGTGGTGGCGGGGACGCTGGCGGAGGAGACGGCGAACCGGCCGCTGGAGGAGATCTCGCCCTGAGCGGCGTTCACGCGTCGTCGCCGCGGAAGGCCCGGTATTCGTCGTTCATGAGATCCCAGAAGGACCGGTACCGGACGGCGCCGGGAAGCCAGTGCGCCAGATACCAGGCCTCCCACTCCCCTTCGGGCGTGACTACGTGCGGGTTGAGCAGGTAGACGTCTCCCGACCCCGGAGTATGGCTGATCTTGAGCATGTCGCTCAGATACTCGGTCCGAAGGGCGCAGCAGTCCTGCTCGTCCCCGTAGACGAAGTACTCCTCATCGGGAACATCGTCCCGGCCCCTGTCATCGCCCCAGCCCGCGATGAGCTCCGGATCGATGTCCCTGACCCGGCCGAGCTCCCGGGCGGGCAGGAGCCGTGCGATCTCGCTCGTCGTGTCGAGCCACCCGTCGCTGGTCTGCAGAAACTCCCGACAGCTCGGCGGCAGCGCGGCCCCCAGACGTTGCTCGAGCCCGGCCAGCTCCCCCGGGGTCACCCCCGGGCCTCCCAGCCGGCGCGCCGCCCGCACCTCCGCCGGAAAGGGCTCACTCCGCTCCTGCTCGTGCAGGACCGGGTCCAGCCAGTCATCGCTCCACCGCTGGAGCAGGTCACCCCAAGGGTGTTCCGCTCCGGTCCCGGCACCGCCCACGCCACTGACCCGGGAGCCGCTCAAGCCCCCGCACCGCCCACCCCGTTCGCCGCCGACTCCTCCGCGATCCGCTCATGGTGGCGGATGACCTCCGCCACGATGAAGTTCAGCAGCTTCTCGGCGAACGCCGGGTCCAGGTGGGCGCTCTCCGCCAGTTGACGCAGGCGGGCGATCTGGCGGGACTCGCGGGCCGGGTCGGCCGGGGGGAGCTGGTGGGCGGCCTTGAGGTGGCCGACCTGCTGGGTGCACTTGAAGCGCTCCGCGAGCATGTGGACAACAGCCGCGTCGATGTTGTCGATGCTCTCGCGCAGCCGGTTCAGTTCGGCGCCTACGGAATCGTCGATGTCGCTCGTGGTCATGGTCAGCGAGCTTAGACGGACCGGGCTACGGGATGATCGTCGGAGGGTGTTCCGCGTCCGGAACACGGTCGCTCCAGCCACCCGGCACGCTGCGCCCCTGCTGTTCGCGGAAGCGGACCGGGGCCATACCCACGCGGCGGGCGAACAGGCGGGAGAAGTACGCCGGGTCGTCGTACCCCACGCGGCGGGCGACCGCGGCGACGGGCAGGTCGCCGGTGGCCAGGAGCTCCTTGGCGCGGCCCAGCCGGATGGTCAGGAGGTAGTCCTTCGGGCTGCACCCGGCCCCCCGCCGCACCGCCGTGCGCAGTTCGGCGGGCGTCATGCCGTGCCGGGCGGCGTGCTCGGCGACGGAGAGCGGCTGGAAGGCGTCGCGGGCCAGGGCCTGCAGCACCGGATCGCCGTCGGGGCTGACGTCGGCGCGCGCCCGGCGCAGCGCCACGAGGAGTTCGTGGACGGCGGCCCCCGTCTCCACCTCCAGCAACGGGTTTCCGCGCCGGGCCGCCCGGACCATCCGGCCGATGGCGGCACGCGGGCCCGCCGTGTCGGCGAGCGGGACAAGGGGGCGTTCGGGTTCGATGTAGCCGAGTTCGGTGTACGTGGTGGTGGCGGGCCCGGTGAAGTCGACGAAGCTCTCGTCCCAGCCGGTGACGGGATCGGCGCCGTAGTGGTGCGGGGTGCCGGGCGTCAGCCAGATCAGGCTGGGCGCGGTGACGGGGACCCGGCGCCCGTCCGGACCTGCGAACCATCCGCTGCCCGCGTTGATGACGACGGCCACGTGGTGGTCCAGGGTGCGGGGGCCGACGGTCGGCAGCGTGCCGTGCTGCAGGCCGACCCCCAGGCAGACCAGACCGAGGCGGTGGTGGAGCGGGCTCGGGGTGAAAAAGCGCATCCAGGTGTGGTACATCGGCCTTCGCTCCTCCGTCCGCTCCCGTGTGACGTGCAGCGTCGTGTGCTGCGTCCAATCAGCAGTGATCTTTGTCCATGGACCGGCCGCACGCCAGGGGGTGAGGCTGGGCCGTGACATTGCTCCCGGGTTCGCCCGCTCCGTCCCACGTACCGCGTTCCGCTCGTACCGGGCCGCGCAGCGCGGCGTTCACGGGACCGCGCGCATCAGGAGAGAACGAGCACGATGGCTGACTTCACCGTGGCGGACGACCACTTCCGGATCGACGGGAAGCCCGTACGGCTGCTGTCGGGGGCCCTGCACTACTTCCGGGTGCACGAGGCGCAGTGGGAGCACCGGCTGTCGATGCTGCGGGCGATGGGCCTGAACTGTGTCGAGACGTACGTGCCGTGGAACCTCCACGAGCCGCGGCCGGGCGAGTTCCGTGACGTCGGGGCGCTCGGCCGTTTCCTGGACGCGGCGCAGCGGGCCGGTCTGTGGGCGATCGTCCGCCCGGGACCGTACATCTGCGCCGAGTGGGAGAACGGCGGGCTGCCCGCCTGGGTGACCGGGCGGTTCGGCCGCCGGGTGCGGACGCGTGACGCGGGCTACCTGGGCGCAGTGGAGCGGTGGTTCGCCGAGCTGCTGCCGCAGGTGGCGGAGCGGCAGATCGACCGCGGTGGTCCGGTGATCATGGTGCAGGCGGAGAACGAATACGGCAGTTACGGCACCGACGCGGTCTATCTGCGCCGGGTCACGGCGCTGCTCGGTGAGTGCGGTGTGAGCGTTCCGCTGTTCACCTCCGACGGGCCGGAGGACCACATGCTCACCGGCGGTTCGGTGCCCGGCCTGCTCGCCACGGCGAACTTCGGTTCGGGCGCGCGAGAGTCGTTCCGGGTGCTGCGGCGTCATCAGCCCGGCGGGCCGCTGATGTGCATGGAGTTCTGGTGCGGCTGGTTCGAGCACTGGGGCGCGCCGCCGGTCGTACGGGATCCGGCGCAGGCCGCCGACGCGTTGCGGGAGATCCTGGAGTGCGGGGCCTCGGTGAACATCTACATGGCGCACGGGGGGACGAACTTCGCCGGCTGGGCCGGCGCCAACCGTTCCGGGCCGCTCCAGGACGAGGACCTGCTGCCGACGGTGACGTCGTACGACTACGACGCGCCGGTCGACGAGTACGGGCGGCCCACGGAGAAGTTCCGCCTGTTCCGGGAGGTCCTCGCGCCGTACGCGGACGGGCCGCTCCCCCCGCTGCCGCCCGAGCCCACCGGCCTGGCGCCGACGCGGGCCGGACTGACCGAGTGGGCACCGCTGCCCGGCGTCATGGAGGCGCTGGGCGACGAGGAGGCGGCGGCATCCGGTGTGCCGCCCACGTTCGAGGAGTTGGGGGTGGACCGCGGCCTGGTGCGCTACCGCGTGGCGGTGCCGGGCCCCCGCGGCCCGTACACCCTGGGGGTTTCGGGTCTGCGGGACCGGGCGGTCGTGTACGTGGACGGGGTCCGCAAGGGCGTCCTGAGCGAGGCGGACAACTGCCTGGCGGAGCCGGTGGGCGGGCCCGCCGAGGTGGAACTGTGGGTGGAGTCGCTGGGCCGGGTCAACTACGGGCCGCGGCTGGGCGAGCCGAAGGGGATCACGGGCGGGGTGCTGCACGAGCGCCAGTTCCTGCACGGCGTACGGGCGCGGGCGCTGCGGCTCGACGCGTTCGACGGGCCGGCCGCGCTGGACGGTGTCCCGTTCGTGCCGGTCGACGGGTCCGGGGGGCCCGGCCTGTACCGGGGCACGTTCGAGGTCGCGGACGTGTCCGGAACCGGGCATGCGGGGCTCGAACTGCCGGGCTGGACACGTGGATTCGTCTGGGTGAACGGGTTCTGCCTCGGGCGCTACTGGGCGGCGGGCCCGCAGCGGACGCTGTACGTGCCGGGTCCGGTGCTGCGGGACGGGGTCAACGAGGTGTGGGTGCTGGAGGTGGAGGGCGCGGCGGCTCCGTACGCGCTGCTGGGGCCGGGCGTGCCGGTGCGGGCGGGCGGGCGGACGGACGGGCAGGCGGACGCGAACGCCTGACGGGGCTCACCCGCCGCGGTCTACAGTGGTGGGACTTGAGCGCCGCGAAGTGGGGGTGGGGACGTGACGGACAGCCCCCACGGCAGCCCGGTGGTGCACGGTTTCCCGCATCTGGCCACCGTCCGCTCGTCGATCACCGCGCTGTACCGGCGCCTGTCGTACGACGGTGTCCACCGCTTCGCCCCTAGTCTCGCCCCCGTCGACGCGGCGTTCGCCGACGCGGACGACCTGCATCTCGGTGCGCAGCGGGTGGCGCGGGCGATGGTGCAGCATCTGCATCTGCCGGATGCGCGGATGATCGTGGCGTTCCGTGCGATGGAGCATGCGGGGAGTGTCGAACTCGCGGCGGGGCCGGAGTACTTCATCGAGCTGAACGACCGTTTCCGTACGCATCGCCGGGACATCGGCGCCGCATTGTCGCACGAGGTCATGCATGTGCTGCTGCACCGGCTGGGCCTGGAGTTCCCGGGGACCCGCGACAACGAGATCCTCACCGACACCGCGGCGGCCTATCTGGGGGCGGGCTGGCTGCTGCTGGACGCGTTCCGCGAGGACGCCACGTCCAGCCAGAAGCTCGGCTACCTCACCCCGGAGGAGTTCGGGTACGTGCTGGCCAAGCGGGCGCTCGCCTTCGACGAGGATCCCTCGCCGTGGTTCACCAGCCCGCAGGCGTACACCGCGTACACCAAGGGCCGGGCGCAGGTCCTGCGCGAGAGTGCGCAGCCGCCGCTGACGGCCGCGGGCTGGGCGGGCCGGCGCCGGTACGCCAAGGACCGGCGGTACGCCCAGGAGCATCCCGGCGCGGTCCCGGATCCCGGGGTTCCGTACGCCTTCGAGCCGGGCGGGGACGGGCTGCGGGTGGCGTTCGCGTGCCCGACCTGCCACCAGCGCAACAGGGTTCCGGTCCGCGGCCGGGTGCGGGCGCGGTGCGCGTTGTGCCGCACGGTGCTGGACTGCACCACCTGAGAGGCCGGAGCACCGCTTCGGGCAAGTGGCCCTGACGCGCGGCGTATTACAGTCGAAATGTGACAGAAGATCCGAGGGCGGCTGCAGCGGGCGGGCCGAGCCTGTTCGAGGCGTTGTACGAGGGTGAGAACGCCGTCGTACGGATGCTCCGCGCCGGTGTGCCCGCGGAGTCGGTGGACGAGGACGGTGCGAGCGCGCTCTATCTGGCGGCGGTGTCGGACCGGCCCGGGGTGGTGCGGCTGCTCCTCGCGGCGGGCGCCGACCCCGACCGGGCCTCAGGTCCCGAGGCGGGCGACCTGCCGCTGTGCGGGGCGGCGTGCGGCGGGCACACGGAGGTGGCCGAGGCGCTGCTGGCGGCCGGGGCGCGGCCGGATCTGCGCGAGCAGTTCGGGTTCACGGCGCTCCGGTGGGCGGTGGGTCTCGGTCACGCAAGGACCGCGGAGATCCTGCTGGCGTACGGCGCCGACCCGTGTCTGCCGGGTCCGGAGGGCGCATCGCCGCTGCTGCTCGCGGCCCGGCGGGGCTCCCTGCCGACGGTCCAGGCGCTGCTGCGGCACGGCGCGGGGGCGGTCCAGGGCGCGGCCGAGGAGGCGCTCGGCGAGGCGCGGCGCATGCTGGACACCGACCTGGAGCAGGAGATGCGGGCGGGCCTGCGGGAGTTGTGCGGGGACCAGGACGCGTACGAGGTGGTGGTGCGCCGGGCCGTCGTCGACGGCGGGGAGACGCTGACCGTCGAACTCGTCCGCGGCGGACGGCCGGCCGCGGGCCGGGACCAGCAGACGGGGCACGGTGCGATCGCCACGGTCCTGGAGGGGGAGCTGGGGCTCCTCGCGCCCTTCGAGGAACTGGCGCGGCGGGCTCTGCGGTCCGGGAGCCCGGGGCTGGACAACTGGCGGGCGTCGGCCGAGGCGCTGTGCGAGCGCGGCGACGAGGAGACACGCCAGGCGGCGGCCGCGTGGTGTGCGGCGGATGATCCGTTGCGGCGGGCGTTCGGCGCGGACGTGCTGGCGCGGCTCGGGGCACGAACAAGCCCGTCCGGCCCTTGAGGACGGAAGCGGTGCTCCGGGCGAACCCGGTTGCCGCTCCGTCCTCAAACGCCGGACGGGCTGAAATGTGACCGGCTACGCCGCGCGACGACCTCGCACAGGCGCGCCACCGCGGCCGGAACCGCCGGAGCGACCCGCACCACCGGCACCGCGCGAGGCGCCACCGGCACCCGAGCCCCGGGACGCACCGCCCGCGCCCTGCACACCGCTGCCACCGGCAGCACCCGCGCCGCCGGCTCCGCCGCGCCTGCCGCGGCCACGGCTGCCCGAGCGGAATCCGCCACCGGTGCCGGCGCCCGTACCCGTGCCCCCGCCGGACCGCGTGCGCGGCTTCGGCTGGGTCGGCTGCGGGACCTCGATCACGATCGCGACACCGGACGGCTCGCGGGCCCCGGTGATCCGGGTGAGCTCCTCGTCGCTGGACTTGATCCGGGTGGTGCGGGGCGCGATGCCCGCGTCCTGCATCAGCCGGGTCATCTCCCGCTTCTCCTCGGGCAGCACCAGCGTGACGACGCTGCCGGACTCGCCGGCGCGGGCGGTGCGCCCACCGCGGTGGAGGTAGTCCTTGTGGTCGGTGGGCGGGTCCACGTTGACGACCAGGTCGAGGTCGTCGACGTGGATGCCGCGGGCCGCCACGTTCGTCGCGACGAGCACGGTGACCTCACCGGTCTTGAACTGGTCCAGGGTCCGGTTGCGCTGCGGCTGGGAACGCCCGCCGTGCAGCGCGGAGGCCCGTACACCGCTGGCGAGCAGCCGCTTGGCGAAGCGGTCGGCGGCGCGCTTGGTGTCGACGAACATGATCACCCGGCCCTCGCGGGCGGCGATCTTCGTGGCGACGACCTTCTTGTCGGTCTCGTCGAGCACATGGAGCACGTGGTGCTCCATCGTGGTGACGGCACCGGCGGACGGGTCGACCGAGTGCACGACGGGGTCGGTCAGGAACATCTTGACCAGCCGGTCGATGTTCTTGTCCAGGGTCGCGGAGAACAGCATCCGCTGTCCGTCGTCCTCGACCTGCTTGAGCAGGGCGACGACCTGCGGCATGAAGCCCATGTCGGCCATCTGGTCGGCCTCGTCGAGGACCGTGATGGAGACCTGGTCCAGGCGGCAGTCGCCGCGCTCGATGAGGTCCTTGAGGCGGCCCGGCGTGGCGACGACCACCTCGGCGCCTCGGCGCAGGGTGCCGGACTGCTTGGTGATCGACATGCCGCCGACCACGGTGGCCATCCGCAGGTTGACGGAGGTGGCGTACGGCGTCAGCGCGTCGGTGACCTGCTGGGCGAGCTCGCGGGTCGGGACGAGGACGAGCGCCAGCGGCGCCTTCGGCTCGGAGCGGCGCCCGGCGGTGCGGGCCAGCAGCGCGAGGCCGAAGGCGAGGGTCTTGCCGGAGCCGGTGCGGCCGCGGCCGAGGATGTCCCGGCCGGCCAGCGAGTTCGGCAGGGTGGCGCCCTGGATCGGGAACGGGTCGGTGACGCCCTGCGCGGCAAGGGTTTTCAGCAGGGCGGCGGGCATGTCCAGCTCGGCGAACGCCTCGACGGCGGGCAGTGCGGGGGTCATGGTTTCGGGCAGGGCGAACTCACCCTGCGGGGGCGTGGCCCTGCGACGGGGCGACGCCTTGCCGGATCCCTTGCCGGAACCCTGTGCGGTTGCCTTTGCCTGGGCCGTGCCACGCCCCCTCGACGGGCGATTGCGGGCGGGACGGTCCTGACGTTCGGAGCGGGTCATACGGAATTGCCCTCCTGGGGGATTCCTGGGAACTACGTGGACTGCTGGGGACTGCGAGAGGGTTCCGGGGGCTGCGCGGGTGTGCGGATGTACCGCTGTACGCGGCGCGCGGATCACTCGGGACGTCCGGGGTGCTTCGTCGCACCCGGTGCGGGGCGCCGGTCGGGCGCCCGTCTTTGCGTTACTTCCCAGGGACAGCACAAGCCGGGACCCGCACCTTCACGGTGCGGGCCCCGGCTGCGAGGTACGCGTCCGGCAATTAGGCCGGGACGATGTTCTCCGCCTGCGGGCCCTTCTGGCCCTGCGTGACGTCGAAGGAGACCTTCTGGCCCTCCTGGAGCTCACGGAAGCCCTGGGTGGCGATGTTGGAGTAGTGGGCGAAGACGTCGGCGCCGCCGCCGTCCTGCTCAATGAAGCCGAAGCCCTTTTCCGAGTTGAACCACTTCACGGTTCCAGTAGCCATGTCGTTCTCCTAAAACAGGTGCAGTGCCGGAAATCCGCACTTTACGAATTCCAAGTCGCCGCATTGAGCCCCACCCGGAGAAAGCCGGAAAACAATAAAGCGCCTGAGGAAGCATTCCCGTCAGGCGCACATAAAGTTCATGGGTACCAAAACTGCAACCGGACCACCGTAGCACGATCTGCCGACCAGCGGTGGGACACGCCGCGCCGCCGGCCGACGGTTTTCCGGGAGGACCCTTGGGGCGTCCGGCCCGGAGCCGATTCGAAGCAGTTTCGAAGCCGTTCGAACCGGTTCCGCCGTTCAGGGACGCAGCGCGATGCCGTCCAGGACCATCGAGAGGTACTGGCGGGCGATCTCCTCCGGGCTGTGCCGGCCGCCCGGCCGGTACCAGGACGCGGCGACCCAGACGGTGTCGCGGACGAACCGGTAGGTGAGGCGGATGTCGAGGTCGTCCCGGAAGGTCCGGTCGGCGACGCCTCGCTCCAGGGTGCCGAGCCATGCCTTCTCGAACTTCTCCTGGGACTCGACGAGGTACTGGAACCGGGGCTGCGCCGCCAGGTGCCGGGCCTCCTTCTGGTAGATGGCGACGGCGGCGCGGTGCCGGTCGATCTCGCGGAAGGATTCGGTGACGAGCGCCTCGATGGTCTCCCGGGGGCCGAGCCCGGCGTCGAGGACGGCGTCGTACCCCTCCCAGAGCTCGTTCAGGAAGGTGGAGAGGATCTCGTCGAGCATCGATTCCTTGGAATCGAAGTGGTAGTAGAGGCTGCCCGCGAGCATGCCGGCCGCGTCCGCGATCCTGCGGACGGTCGTGGCGTTGTATCCCTGGGCGGCGAACACCTCGGCGGCGGTGGCGAGCAGTTCGCCACGGCGCTCGGGCGAGGGGGTCACCTGGGGCTTCTTCTTGGTAGGCACCCGCCCATTCTCCGCCCGGCGGGAGCGGCCGCGGACAGCCCCGGCGGGAGCGGCCGCGGACAGCCCCGGCAGGCGGCCGCCAGGGGGCCGTCAGGGCTCCGTGACCGTCGAGCCGTCGTCGTTGCCCCTGCGGACCGTGCGGAGCGGGTGGCCGGGGCGCCAGGACTGGATGAGCAGGGTGTCGCCGCCCTCCAGACCGATGCGCACCACCTCGGTCAGCTCCACCCGGAAGAGGTGGAAGGGTTCCGGCGGCTTCACCTCATCGACGAAGCGGGCCAGCACCTCGGGTTCGGTCACCTCCACGGCCCGTCCGGAGATCCGTACGTCCCCGTCGGCCATCTCGGCGCCGGGACCGGGATTGGCCTGCACCGCGAAGCGGGGGTCGCGGAACAGGTCCAGTGCCTTGCGCGAGTTCGGCATCATGCCGAGGAACGGTTCGCCGAGCCTGAACTCCACTTCGAGGCCGGTCACCCGCGGCGAGCCGTCCTTGCGGAGGGTCGCCAGGACATGGTGTTTGTACTGCTCGAAGCGCCGGCGCACGGTGTCGGCGAAGTCCGGCTCGGCGGTCCGGAAGTCTGCCCAGGTGGATGAGGTCATGACTCCATCGAACCCGGGAATCCCGACATCCTCTGTCCTGATTCCCCAAGCACGGTCGCGGACCACCCGGACGGATGCCGTAGGGGCCCCGGCGTGATGTGCTGGAAGTGGTGGAGGCCGCCGTCCGGGCGGCGGGGAGGGCCACTCCCGCCTCCGAGGTGAGTTCAGATGGCGATCTTCATGAAGGCGTCGTTGCCGGGCATGACGACGGAGCAGTACGACGCGCTCAACGCGGAACTGCAGTCACTGCCCGGCGACACGTTCGCGGGATGCCTCTCGCACGTCTGCGTCACGACCGATTCGGGCATCGAGGTGTACGACCTCTGGGAGTCCCAGGAGGCCATGGACAAGTTCGGTGCGGTGATGATGCCCGTCGCCGAGAAGCAGGGTCTGCCCGCCACGGGTGAGCGCCCCACGGTCCAGCAGGTGCACCGCTACTGGCTGCCGGGCTCGTGACCCGACAGGGTGACCAGCGCCGCGTACCCCTGGGTCCGCAGCACGCATGACGCCCTGCTCCGCAGCAACACCGCGTCGTAGCAGCCGAGTCCGGTGTCCGTGCCGTCGATGACGGCACCGTCCTCCAGCGCCAGGGCCAGCACCGCCCCGCCCTCCGGAGCCATCAGCCGGAGGGTGCCGCGTACCACCGCCGTCTCGGCCCGTGTGCGGTCCCTGCGGTACATCACGTTGAGGTTCATGACCGGCCCCGCAAGCAGTCGGCCGTCGGTCTCCACGTCGCCCGGGAAGTCGTGGGGCCAGTACGGCTCGTCGACGATGTGGTGCTCACCGCCCACCATCAGGTCCATCCCGGCCCCCTCCACCACGGTCAGGGTGCGGTCGACGCCCGGGAACACCGAGAACGGGCCGTCCGCCGCCACGTCCGCCAGGCTGACCCGCCAGTCGAAGGCGTCGGCCGTGGCACCCGGGGACGCGGCGATCTCGCGGGTGATGCCCCCACCGTTCTTCCAGGCCACGGCCCTGCGGCCGGCCGCGGGCAGGATCCGGTACGCCTCGGCGGTCATCAGCGGGCTCCGATCGTCGAAGGTGCGGAACCCCGAGCCTAGACCGCTCCCCCGCGTTCGCTATCTTGAGCGCCGCCGCCCCCACCGGCCTCTGTTCGTAGACGATGAAGGAGCCGGCCATGGAGGCCGCCGTCACCACGTGCTATCGCCATCCCTCGTACGAGACGTATGTGAGCTGCACCCGCTGCGAACGCTTCATCTGCCCCGACTGCATGCGTGAGGCGGCCGTCGGCCACCACTGCGTGGAGTGCGTGAAGGAGGGGCGGCGTTCGGTGCGGCAGGCGCGAACGGTGTTCGGCGGCGCGGTGGCCCGGAACGCGGTGCCGATCGTCACCTACGTGCTGATGGGCCTCAACATCCTGGCGTACCTGGGCGAACTGGTCCGGCCGGGGATCGTCGACCGGTTCGCGATGACGGGTGCCGGGCTGACCGGCCCGGACGGCAGCCAGTACGTCTACGTGGACGGGGGTTTCCCCGGCCTCGACGTGACCGGGGTGGTGGGCGGTGAGTGGTACCGGCTGCTGACCGGGGCCTTCCTGCACCTGCCGCCGGGCGAATCCTCCTTCGGTTCGCTGCCGTTCGGCGTGCTGCACATCGCCTTCAACATGTACGCGCTGTGGAATCTGGGCCGGGTCGTCGAGCAGCAGCTGGGGCAGGTCCGGTATCTCGCGCTGTACCTGCTGTCCGCACTGGGCGGTTCGGTCCTGGTCTACCTGATCGCCCCGTACGACAGCGCGGTGGGCGCCTCCGGAGCGGTCTTCGGCCTTGCCGCGTCGTTCTACGTCATCAACCGGCGACTGGGCCGGGACATGCAGGCGGTGAACCGCTTCCTCGCGGGGTTCCTGGTCTGGATGGTGATCTCCGCCGGTTTCACCTCGTGGCAGGGGCACCTGGGCGGGCTGCTGACCGGTGCGGTCGTCACGGTCGTCTACGCGTACGCCCCGGCGCAGCGGCGTACGCCGGTGCAGGCGGCCGGGTGTGTGGTGCTGTTCGCCGTGCTGGTGCTGCTGGTGGTCCTCAAGACTTCGGCGCTGACGGGATGAGCGGTACCGGGTGCCCGGTCTGACACGATGCCCGCATGCGCAATGATCACTCCACGCCGGGAGCCGCGCGTACCGGTGCGGCCTCCCTGATGCGGCGGCTGCATCCACTGGACTGGCTGGCGGGCGGGCTGCTCGTCCTGGGCGTGGTGGCGGTGCTGACCGGGCTGCTGCCGGCGGATCCGGCGGCGGATCAGATGCGGCGTATCGGGCCGCTGCTGGTGTTCCTGGCCACCGTGATCGTGCTGGCGGAGCTGGCGGGCAGGGCCCAGGTGTTCGATGTGGTGGCGGCCTGGGTGGCGCGGGCGGGAAGGGGCCGCTATCCCCTGCTCTTCGGGCTCTGCGTGGTGTTCGCGTCGCTGACGACGATCACCCTGAATCTGGACACCACCGCGGTCCTGCTGACCCCGGTGATGCTGGCGCTCGGGGCCCGGGTGGGCATCGCGGCCCTGCCGTTGGCGATGACGACGGTGTGGCTGGCCAACACGGCAAGTCTGCTGCTGCCGGTGTCGAACCTGACCAATCTGCTGGCGGCGGACCGGGTCGCACTGTCCCCGGCCGGTCTGGCCGCCGTGATGTGGCTGCCCCAGCTGGCCGCGATCGGGGTGACGGCCCTGTGTCTGTGGGTGTTCTACTGGCGCCGCGGCCGTCGCGGCGTCGACCGCTACACCCCGCCCGCGGTGCCGGTGGCCGGTGATCCGGTGCTGCTGCGGATCTGTTCGGTGGCGTGCGGCGGTTTCCTGCTGGCGATTCTGCTGGTCGACGTCCCGCTGTGGTCGGCCTCGCTGGTCGCGATGGTGGTCGTGGTGGCGGCCTATGCGGTGCGGCGCCGGGAGGAGCTGCGGGTGTCGCTGGTCCCGTGGCGGCTGCTGGTGCTGGTGCCGGGGATGTTCCTGGTCGTGGAGACGGTCAACGCGCACGGGCTGCACGAGCTGCTGGTGCGGGCGCTCGGCTCGGACAACGGCTTCGGGGGCATGCTGCGGTCGGCCGGGGTGGGCGCGGGGCTGTCCAATGTGCTGAACAACCTGCCGGCGTACGTGGCGGGCGAGGCGGTGATCCCGGCGGACAACCACCACCAGTTGCTCGCCCTGCTGATCGGGGTCAACGCGGGTTCCGTCGTCACGCCGTGGGGGTCGCTGGCGACGCTGCTGTGGTTCGAGCGGTGCCGTTGGCAG
Organism: Streptomyces sp. NPDC050422; assembly: GCF_044458665.1. NCBI lineage: Bacteria > Bacillati > Actinomycetota > Actinomycetes > Kitasatosporales > Streptomycetaceae > Streptomyces > Streptomyces sp. NPDC050422. The sequence continues at coordinate 172,907 of NZ_JBITIE010000005.1, read as the reverse complement.
GGGACGCGGATCTCCGTGGGGCGCTTCGTCCTGACCGGTCTGGTGCTGTCCGTGGCGGCCGTGTCCGCCGCCACCTGTGCGCTGGCCCTGGTCACCTGAGGCACGGGGTTCGGCGACCTGCCCCGGGATGCGCCACGGCGCCTGCCGAATCGTCCGGTCGGGGACGGGCAGGCGCCGCGTTCAGTTCCGTACGCCGTTGTACGGGACGTCTGGTGTGCCGTGATCAGACCGTCAGGGAACGGTCCGTCGGGCGGATCGGGGCCGGCAGTGCGCTGGCTCCGGTCAGGAAGCGGTCCACGCCGCGTGCCGCGGAGCGGCCCTCGGCGATGGCCCACACGATGAGGGACTGGCCGCGGCCGGCGTCACCGGCGACGAACACGCCGCCGACGTTGGTCGCGTAGTCGTCGTCGCGGGCCACGTTGCCCCGCGCGTCGAGCTCCAGACCGAACTGCTGGACCAGCCCGTTGGCCTGGTCCGTGCCGGTGAAGCCCATCGCGAGGGTGACCAGCTGTGCGGGAATCTGCCGCTCGGTGCCGGGCTTCTGCTCCAGCTTACCGTCCTTGAACTCCACCTCGACGAGGTGGAGGGCCTGGACGTTGCCCTCCTCGTCGCCCTCGAAGTGGGTGGTGGAGACGGAGTAGACGCGCTCGCCGCCCTCCTCGTGCGCGGAGGTGACCTTGTAGAGCATGGGGAAGGTCGGCCAGGGCTGGTTGGCGTTCCGGTCCTCGCCCGGCTGCGGCATGATCTCCAGCTGGGTGACGGAGGCCGCACCCTGGCGGTGGGCGGTGCCGACGCAGTCGGCGCCGGTGTCGCCGCCGCCGATGACGACGACGTGCTTGCCCTCGGCGGTGATCGGGGAGACCGTCAGGTCGCCCTCCTGCACCTTGTTGGCGAGCGGCAGGTACTCCATCGCGAAGTGCACACCGTTCAGCTCACGGCCCGGGACGGGCAGATCGCGGGAGACGGTGGCGCCGGCCGCGATGACGACGGCGTCGTAGCGGCGCCGCAGCTTCGCGGCGTCGACGTCCTTGCCGACCTCGACCTCGGTGCGGAACTTGGTGCCTTCCGCGCGCATCTGCTCGATGCGGCGGTTGATGTGCGACTTCTCCATCTTGAACTCGGGGATGCCGTACCGGAGGAGTCCCCCGATGCGGTCCGCGCGCTCGTAGACGGCGACCGTGTGACCGGCCCGGGTCAGCTGCTGGGCGGCGGCGAGTCCGGCCGGGCCGGAGCCGATGACGGCCACGGTCTTGCCGGAGAGGCGCTCGGGCGGCTGCGGGGTCACGTCGCCGCGGTCCCACGCCTGGTCGATGATGGAGACTTCGACGTTCTTGATGGTGACGGCCGGCTGGTTGATGCCCAGCACACACGCCGACTCGCACGGGGCCGGGCAGAGCCGCCCGGTGAACTCCGGGAAGTTGTTCGTGGCGTGCAGGCGCTCGGACGCGGCGGTCCAGTCCTCGCGGTAGGCGTAGTCGTTCCACTCGGGGATGAGGTTTCCGAGCGGACAGCCGTTGTGGCAGAACGGGATGCCGCAGTCCATGCAGCGGCCGGCCTGCTTGCTGATGATCGGGAGCAGCGAGCCCGGAACGTAGACCTCGTTCCAGTCCTTGACGCGCTCGCCGACGGGGCGGGTCTTGGCGACCTCGCGGCCGGTGGTCAGGAAGCCCTTGGGGTCAGCCATTGGTCGCCGCCTCCATCATCTTCTCGGTGGTCTCCTGCTCGGAGAGACCGGCGAGCTCAGCGGCGTCCTTGGCGGCGAGCACTGCCTTGTAGGTGGACGGGATGATCTTGCTGAAGCGTGCCGCCGCGGTGGTCCAGTCGGCGAGGAGCTTCTCGGTGACCGTGGATCCGGTCTCCTCCTGGTGGCGGCGCACCACGTCGTGCAGCCACTGCCTGTCGGTGTCGGAGAGTTCCTCGACCGCGCCGAGGTTCCCGACGTTGACGTTGTCGCGGTTCAGGTCGATGACGTACGCGACGCCGCCGGACATGCCGGCCGCGAAGTTGCGTCCGGTCTCGCCGAGGACGACGGCGTGTCCGCCGGTCATGTACTCGCAGCCGTGGTCGCCCACGCCTTCCGAGACGACCGTGGCGCCGGAGTTGCGGACGCAGAACCGCTCACCGGTGCGGCCGCGCAGGAACAGTTCGCCGCCGGTGGCGCCGTAGGCGATGGTGTTGCCCGCGATGGTGGAGTACTCGGCGAGGTGGTCGGCGCCGCGGTCCGGGCGGACGACGACACGGCCGCCGGAGAGGCCCTTGCCGACGTAGTCGTTGGCGTCGCCCTCCAGTCGCAGCGTCACGCCGCTGGGGAGGAAGGCGCCGAAGGACTGGCCCGCGGAGCCGGTGAAGGTGATGTCGATGGTGTCCTCGGGCAGGCCCGCACCGCCGAACTTCTTCGTGACCTCGTGACCGAGCATCGTGCCGACGGTGCGGTTGATGTTGCGGATCGCGATCTGTGCGCGGACCGGCTGGGCGGACTCGGCGCTGTCGGCGCTCAGGGCGTCGGCGGCGAGCTTGATGAGCTCGTTGTCGAGGGCCTTGGCGAGGCCGTGGTCCTGCTCGTTGATCCGGTGACGGACGGCGCCTTCGGCCAGCTCGGGGACGTAGAAGAGCGGCTTGAGGTCGAGGCCCTGGGCCTTCCAGTGCGTGATCGCACGGTCGGTGTCCAGGAGCTCGGCGCGGCCGACGGCCTCTTCGATCGTACGGAAGCCGAGCTCGGCGAGGATCTCGCGGACTTCCTGGGCGATGAACTCGAAGAAGTTGACGATGTACTCGGCCTTGCCGGAGAACCGGTCGCGCAGGACCGGGTTCTGGGTGGCGATGCCGACGGGGCAGGTGTCGAGGTGGCAGACGCGCATCATGACGCAGCCGGAGACGACGAGTGGCGCGGTCGCGAAACCGAACTCCTCGGCGCCCAGCAGCGCGGCGATGACGACGTCGCGGCCGGTCTTGAGCTGGCCGTCGGTCTGCACGACGATGCGGTCGCGCAGGCCGTTGAGCAGCAGGGTCTGCTGGGTCTCGGCGAGGCCGAGCTCCCAGGGGCCGCCCGCGTGCTTCAGGGAGGTGAGCGGGGAGGCGCCCGTTCCGCCGTCGTGGCCGGAGATGAGGACGACGTCCGCGTGCGCCTTGGAGACACCGGCGGCGACCGTGCCGACACCGACCTCGGAGACCAGCTTCACGTGGATGCGGGCCGCCGGGTTGGCGTTCTTGAGGTCGTGGATCAGCTGAGCCAGGTCCTCGATGGAGTAGATGTCGTGGTGCGGCGGCGGGGAGATCAGGCCGACACCCGGGGTGGAGTGCCGGGTCTTGGCGACCCACGGGTAGACCTTGTGGCCGGGCAGCTGGCCGCCCTCGCCGGGCTTGGCGCCCTGCGCCATCTTGATCTGGATGTCGTCCGCGTTGACCAGGTACTCGCTGGTGACACCGAAGCGGCCGGAGGCGACCTGCTTGATGGACGAGCGGCGGGCCGGGTCGTAGAGCCGGTCGGCGTCCTCGCCGCCCTCTCCGGTGTTGGACTTGCCGCCCAGCTGGTTCATGGCGATGGCGAGGGTCTCGTGCGCCTCGCGGGAGATCGAGCCGTACGACATGGCGCCGGTGGAGAAGCGCTTGACGATGTCGGAGACGGACTCGACCTCGTCGATGTCGATGGCCTCGCGGCCCGGGGCGAAGCCGAAGAGTCCGCGGAGCGTCATCAGGCGCTCGGACTGCTCGTTCACCCGGCCCGTGTACTGCTTGAAGATGTCGTACCGGCGGCTGCGGGTGGCGTGCTGGAGGCGGAAGACCGTCTCCGGGTCGAACAGGTGCGGCTCGCCCTCGCGGCGCCACTGGTACTCGCCGCCGATCTCCAGCGCGCGGTGCGAGGCGGAGATGCCGGAGGCGGGGTAGCCCTTGGCGTGCCGGGCGGCGACCTCCTTGGCGACGACGTCGAGTCCGGCGCCGCCGATCTTGGTGGCGGTGCCGTTGAAGTACTGCGCGACGAAGTCCTCGTCGAGGCCGACGGCCTCGAAGACCTGGGCGCCGCGGTAGGAGGCGACGGTGGAGATGCCCATCTTGGACATGACCTTGAGGACGCCCTTGCCCAGGGCGTAGATGAGGTTGCGGATGGCCTGTTCGGCCTCGATGCCCTCGATGAACGTGCCGGCCCGGACGAGGTCCTCGACGGACTCCATGGCCAGGTACGGGTTGACCGCGGCGGCGCCGTAGCCGATCAGCAGCGCGACGTGGTGGACCTCGCGGACGTCACCGGCCTCGACCAGCAGGCCCACCTGGGTGCGCTGCTTGGTGCGGATGAGGTGGTGGTGGACGGCCGAGGTGAGCAGCAGCGACGGGATCGGCGCGTGCTCGGCGTCGGAGTGCCGGTCGGACAGGACGATCAGGCGGGCGCCGTCCTCTATGGCGGCGTCGACCTCGGTGCAGATCTGCTCGATCCGTGCGGCGAGTGTCTCGCCGCCACCGCTGACCCGGTAGAGGCCGGAAAGCGTCGCCGCCTTCATGCCCGGCATGTCGCCGTCGGCGTTGATGTGTATGAGCTTGGCGAGCTCGTCGTTGTCGATCACCGGGAAGGGCAGCGTGACGCTGCGACAGGCCGCGGCGGTCGGCTCCAGGATGTTGCCCGCGGGGCCCAGCGTGGAGCGCAGCGAGGTGACGAGCTCCTCGCGGATGGCGTCCAGCGGCGGGTTGGTGACCTGGGCGAACAGCTGGGTGAAGTAGTCGAAGAGCAGCCGGGGGCGCTCGGAGAGAGCGGCGATCGGCGAGTCCGTGCCCATGGAGCCGAGCGGCTCACCGGCGGTGCGGGCCATCGGGGCGAGGAGGACGCGGAGCTCTTCCTCGGTGTAGCCGAAGGTCTGCTGGCGGCGGGTGACGGAGGCGTGGGTGTGGACGATGTGCTCGCGCTCGGGGAGGTCCTCGAGCTCGATCTCGCCGGTTTCCAGCCACTCCTCGTACGGGTTCTCGGCGGCCAGGGACGCCTTGATCTCGTCGTCCTCGATGATGCGGTGCTCGGCGGTGTCGACGAGGAACATCTTGCCGGGCTGGAGGCGGCCCTTGCGGACGACCTTGGCGGGGTCGATGTCCAGGACGCCGACCTCGGAGGAGAGGACGACGAGGCCGTCGTCGGTGACCCAGTAGCGGCCGGGGCGCAGACCGTTGCGGTCGAGGACCGCGCCGACCTGGACGCCGTCGGTGAAGGTGACGCAGGCCGGGCCGTCCCAGGGCTCCATCATCGTGGAGTGGTACTGGTAGAAGGCGCGCCGGGCCGGGTCCATCGAGTCGTGGTTCTCCCACGCCTCGGGGACCATCATCAGGACCGAGTGCGGGAGCGAGCGGCCGCCGAGGTGGAGCAGTTCCAGGACCTCGTCGAAGGAGGCCGAGTCGGAGGCGTCCGGGGTGCAGACGGGGAAGATCCGGTCGAGCTCGGCGTCACCGAAGAGGCTGGAGGCGAGCTGGGACTCGCGGGCCTTCATCCAGTTGCGGTTGCCCTTGACCGTGTTGATCTCGCCGTTGTGCGCGACGAAGCGGTACGGGTGGGCGAGCGGCCAGCTCGGGAAGGTGTTGGTGGAGAAGCGGGAGTGGACCAGCGCGACCGTGGTGGCGAAGCGGTGGTCGGAGAGGTCCGGGAAGAACGGTTCCAGCTGCCCGGTGGTGAGCATCCCCTTGTAGACGATCGTGCGGGCGGAGAGCGACGGGAAGTAGACCCCGGTCTCACGCTCGGCGCGCTTGCGCAGCACGAAGGCCTTGCGGTCCAGGACGATGCCGGTGCTCTCGCCGTCCGCGACGAAGAGCTGGCGGAACTCGGGCATCGTGGCGCGGGCGCCGTTGCCGAGAATGTCCGGGGTGACCGGGACCTCGCGCCAGCCGAGGACCTTGAGGCCTTCTTCGGCGGCGATCTTCTCGAGGTTGCGGACGGCCTCGGTGGAGTCGTCCGCGGGCAGGAACGCGATGCCGACGGCGTAGGCGCCGGGTTCGGGGAGCTCGAAGGGGACCTCTTCGCGCAGGAAGGCGTCCGGGACCTGGAGCAGGATTCCGGCTCCGTCACCGGAGTCGGGCTCGGATCCGGTGGCTCCGCGGTGTTCGAGGTTGCGCAGTACGGTCAGCGCCTGCTCGACCAGCTCGTGGCCGGCCACACCGGTCAGAGTGGCTACGAACCCCACGCCACAGGCGTCGTGCTCGTTGCGGGGGTCGTACATCCCCTGCTGGGCGGGGCGACCGTCCATGGGCGACCAGGCGTCGGTGCGCATCGGCTCTCCCGTCGTCGTCGTGGCATTTTCAGTGCCGAGGGACGACGTTGGCCCTCTGCGAAATTTCGTGCAGATTACATGATGGGACGCTTCTCAAAAAGCGGATAGCTCGTTCCAACATACGGACACCGCCGTGGCGGTGGAGGGGGTCGCAGTCGGAGGATCGGCGCCCGGGAGACCACAGAGAGCAGGCGTCGTTGCCTGCGGTGTCTACGGCTCATGCCCGGCGGCAAAGGAAACGAAACCGCCGGGTAACGACTACTTATGTGTAGCCCTGCATAGAGTCTCATTTTACGTCGCGTACGACCGATCCGCCCAGTGGCGTTGATCAGGACGTACGTCACACAGGTGGCGGATACGTTACGGCCACGTGCACCGGACGGTGTACGTGGCCGTGGACGGACCCGGTGCGCAGGCTCAGCCCCCGACGGCGACGCCGAACAGTGCGCCCAGGCCGTAGGTGATCGCGGCCGCCGCCCCGCCGAGCACCAGCTGGCGCAGCCCGCTGAACCACCAGCTGCGGGCCGTGACCCGGGCCACCACCGCGCCGCAGCCGAAGAGCCCGGCCAGGGCGAGCAGCACGGCGGGCCACATCGCGTCCGCGCCGAGCAGGAACGGCAGTACGGGCAGCAGCGCGCCGAGCGCGAAGGCGCCGAACGAGGAGACCGCGGCGACGAGCGGCGACGGCAGGTCGCCGGGGTCGATGCCCAGCTCCTCGCGGGCGTGGATCTCCAGGGCCTGCTCGGGGTCGCGCGACAGCTGCCGGGCGACCTCGCGGGCCAGCCCGGCCTCGACCCCACGGGACTCGTAGAGCTCGGCGAGCTCCCGCTCCTCGTCCTTGGGGTGCTTGCGCAGCTCCCGCCGCTCGACGTCGAGCTCGGCCTCGACGAGCTCGCGCTGCGAGGCGACGGAGGTGTACTCACCGGCCGCCATGGAGAAGGCGCCCGCGGCCAGGCCGGCCAGGCCGGTGATCACGATCGTGCGGTGCGAGACCGCACCGCCCGCGACGCCGGTCATCAGGGCGAGGTTCGAGACGAGTCCGTCCATGGCACCGAACACCGCCGGACGCAGCCATCCGCCGTTCACGTCACGGTGGGTGTGGTTGTCCCGGTGCGCCTCGTGCAGTACGGCGTCGGTCTCGATGATGGACACGGCTCTCCCCTTCTCCGGCAGCGGATTGCGATCGCTCCGCCCCCGCTCGACATCATCGAAAGTACGCACGAAAAATGGCTCCCGCCAGCAAGGCAGGCCGTACTTACCACCCTCCGTAACCAGATAGGTACGCCTTGCCTTGCTGTCCGAAGGCCGTCATCCGAGTGGCCCTTTTGTGGTGATAATCGGCCTCTGTCGTGGCTTCGCGTGGCACAGATCCCACAGGGACGAGAACTGGCTCGCTGCGAGCGAAGGGTCGACGCGATGGAGCTGACCGCAGGAAATCCGGCAGGGCCGTGGACGAACGGCGTGCGGGCGCCGGTACGAGGGGCCGGCCCGGCCCGGGGCACCCTCGGTGACCGGGCCAGGGGTGCGCTGCTGGGCCTCGCGGTCGGCGACGCCCTCGGCGCCCCCGCGGAGAACATGCGGCCCTCCGAGATCCGCCGCCGCTGGGGCCGGATCGAGGGCTTCGTGAGCGACGACCCGGCGGGCACGGACGACACGGAGTACGCGATCTTCTCCGGGCTGCTGCTGGCCCGGCACGGCTCCGCGCTGACCGTCACCCATGTCGAGCGGGCCTGGCACCTGTGGATCGCCGATCTGGACGAGGGGCCGTTCCGCGGTGCCGGTTTCAGTGAGCGGGGCACGCTGGAGAACCTGCGCCGGGGCCTGGCCGCCCCGATCTCCGCCCAGCACCGGCACGCCTGGAGCGACGGTCTGGCGATGCGGGCGGCGCCCTTCGGTGTCTTCGCGGCGGGCCGGCCCGCGGAGGCGGCGCGGCTGGTCGCGGTGGACGGCCGGGTCAGCCATGAGGGCGAGGGCATCTACGGCGGCCAGGCGGTGGCGGCCGGGGTGGCGGCCGCGATGACGGGGGCCGGGGTCACCTCCGTGATCGCCGCCGCGCTCTCCGCCGTACCGATGGACTCGTGGACGGCACGCTCGCTGCGCCGGGCGGTGACGGCCGCGCAGCACCCGTATCCCGACCGCCTCACGAGGGAGCGGGCGGTGCGCTCGGCCGTCGTCATCGGCGGATACCCGTGGACGGACCTGGCACCGGAGGCGGTGGGCCTGGCCTTCGGCGCGTTCGCGGCGGCGCGCGGCGACTTCCGTACGGCGGTGCTGACCGCGGTCAACATGGGCCGCGACGCCGACACGACGGCCGCGGTGGCGGGCGCCCTGGCCGGAGCGCTGCACGGCGCGTCCGCCGTCCCGTCCCTCTGGGCGGACGCGATCGGCCCGGTCCGCGGCAGCTGCCTGCCCTCGATGCGCGGTTACCACGTCCTGGACATCGCGGACCTGCTCACCCCGGACGAGACGGAGGAGCGGGGCGGCGGTTCGCCCGGGCCGGGCCCCCGAGTGAGCGACGCCCCCGGAACGGCGGTGGGGCGATGACCACGGCCAGGGACACCTCCCGCACCGCGCCCCCGGAGACCGCCGGGTACCCGGACGACGCGCGCGAGCACCCCGGCGACGAGCGGCTGCGGGAAGCCGCACGGACCGCGGCCGGGCCGGGAGCCGCCCGCCCCGCCACGCCGCGCCGGGCCCGGATCGAGGGGCTGCTGCTCGGGCTCGCGTCCGGGGACGCCGCCGGGTGGCCGGCCGCGCGGCACCGGGCGGCCCGGATGCCGGAGTGGACCCGGCGCCTGACCCGCGAGCTCGACACCTTCGCCGAGCAGAACGCGACGACCACGCTGCCCGTCCCCATCGCGCTCAACCAGCCGCCCGAGCCCCTGCGGCTCGGCCCGTCCGACGACGCCGAATGGGCGGCCTTCGCGGCCGGGACCGTGCTCACCTCGGCGGCGGGTGCTCTGCAGGGCCTGACCCCCGCGCGGCGGATGCGGGCCGCCGTGGACGCCGCCTGGAACGCGCTGGCCGCCGAGGTCGCCGCGGCTGCCGCCCGGGCGCCCGAGGTCGAGTCGGCGGTGCTGCCGCTGCGGGCCCGGATCTCGGTCCGGGCCGGGCTCGGCAACCTCGCCGCGGGCCTGCGCCCGCCCGCCACCGGGCACGACAACCCGCACTACTTCGACGACGCCGCGTGCGTGCGCGCCGCCGTGCTGGCCGTCGTGCACCCCGGCGACCCCGGGGCCGCGGCCGATCTCGCGGAGTTCGACGCGCGCTACACCCAGGACGGTGACGGGGTGCACGGGGCGCGGGCGATGGCCGCCGCGATCGCCGAGGCGCTCGCCGGGGCCGACGTGGACACGGCGGTGAACGCGGCGCTCGCCCAGCTCCCCGAGGGCACCGAGATCGCCCGCAACGCCGCCCACGCGGTCAGGATCGCCCGCGACTTCGCCGGTGAACGGGCCGGCGCGTTCGCCCTCGTACCGGTGCTGGAGCATCAGATCGTCGACCACGTCTACAGCTACGGGATCGCCGCGGCCGAGACCGTCCCCGTCGCCCTCGCCCTGGCCACGGCCGCACGCGGCGACATCGCGCAGGCCGTGCCGTCGGCGGCCTGCCTCTCCCGGGTCGCCGATTCCGCGCCCGCCCTGGCCGGGGCACTGACCGGGGCGCTCGGCTCCATCAGCTCCGTGCCCGACGGCTGGCGCGAGGCGTGCCGCACCCTGGCAGGGTGCGCGCTGCCCCGTTTCGCGGGCACGGATCTGATCGAACTCGCCGGGCTGCTGGCAGACACGGAACCGGTGCCGCCGGGTGGACAATTCGGACATGACATCTACAGCGCCGACGGCGCCCACGAGGTCCGCACCCCCCACGACGCCCGCGGCGCCCACCCTCGATGAACGGATCGCGGGCGCGCTCGTCGGCGCGGCCGTCGGCGACGCGCTCGGCGGTCCGGTCGAGGGCCGGCCCCCCGAGCAGATCGTGGCCCGCCACGGCGGGCGGATCACCGGCGTCGTCGGCCCGTGGGACGGCGACGACTGGCGTACCGCCCGCCCCATCGCGCCGTACCACAAGGGCGACGGGCACGTCACCGACGACACGTTGATGACCCATGCGCTGGTCCGCGTGTACGGGAAGGTCCGCGGCCATCTCGACGCGTACTCCGTCGCCGACCACCTCGTACCGGAGCTGATCTCCAGCCCCCGCTGGATTCCGGAGCTGGAGGCCGAGGCGCTGCCGCTGCAGCGGATCTTCCTCGCCGAGAAGTGGATCGTCGCCCGGCTGCACTACGGCCATGTCGACCCGCGCGAGGCGGGCGCCGGAAACATCGTCAACTGCGGGGCGGCGATGTACATGGCGCCGGTGGGCCTGGTGAACGCGGCCCACCCACAGGCCGCGTACGCCGAGGCGCTGGATGTGGCGGGCGCACATCAGTCCAGCTACGGCAGGGAGGCGGCCGGCGTCCTCGCGGCCGCGGTCGCCGCGGCATGCGCGCCGGGGGCGACGCCCACGAGCGTCGTCGAGACGTGTCTGTCGCTGGCCAAGGACGGCACCAGGGACGCCATCGACGCGGTCTGCGAAACGGCCGTCGGCTGCCGGGACTTCGAGTCCGCGCTCGTCCCACTGCGTGAGGCCGTCGCCCCCTTCGACACGGTCGGCCCCGACTACCGCGCCCCCTCGCTCGGCGCCCGCCGCCCGTCCCGGCTGCACGCCATCGAGGAGCTCCCGGTCGCCCTCGGGATGCTGCTGGTCGCGGACGGGGACTACCGGCAGACGGTGCTCGGTTCGGTCAACTACGGGCGGGACTGCGACTCGATCGCCACGATGGGCGGCGCGATCGCGGGCGCGCTGCACGGCGAGCGGGCTGTCCCGGCCGACTGGGTGCGCACGGTCGGCGAGGCCAGCCGGCTCGATCTGCACGCCCCGGCCCGCGCCCTGACCGAGGTCGCCCGCGAGGTGTTCGCGCACGACACGGCCCGCCGCCGCGCCCACGAGGCCGCCTTCGCCACGCTGGCGGGCCGGCCGTGACCGCGACGGTGCGGGTGACCTGGGTCCAGCCCGAGGACCTGGTCGGGCACGAGTTGCGGCAGGCGGCCGAGGACGGGCGGGACGTCCGGGACATCGAGCGCCGTTGGTACGAGGCCGGCGGCTCGCCCGCCCCGGACCGCGCGGGCGCCTCGGCGCCCGCGGCCCCTCCCGGGCTGCGCGCGGTCGCCGGGCATCTGCTGGACGAACTCGCCCGGCTGGAGTCGCCGCTGGCCGACGACGAACCGACCGGGCTCGACGCGATCCGGGACGCCTGCCCGCAGTGGCCGCACCCGCCCGCGGAACCGTCCGCCGTGGACCGCGAGCGGCTGCACGCGGCCTGGCTGGGCCGCGCCGCCGGCTGTCTGCTCGGCAAGCCGGTCGAAAAGCTGCCGCTGGAGGGCATCCGCGCCCTGGCCCGCGCCACCGGCAACTGGCCGCTGAGCACCTGGTTCACCGGTCGCGGCCTGCCGCCGGCGCTGGCCGCCACCTATCCCTGGAACCGGCGCTCCGCACCCACCTCGCTGGCCGAGAACATCGACGGGATGCCCGAGGACGACGACCTCAACTATCCGTTGCTCACTGTGCTGTTGCTCCAGCGGTACGGCAGGTCCTTCAGCACTGCCGACCTGGCCCGGCTATGGCTGGACGAGCTCCCGGCGGGCCGGACGTTCACGGCCGAGCGGGTCGCGTACCGCAATCTGCTCGACGGCCTCGAACCGCCGGACACCGCCCGTCACCGCAATCCGTTCCGGGAGTGGATCGGGGCGCAGATCCGCGCCGACGTGCACGGCTGGACCCGTCCTGGAGACCCGGGCGCGGCCGCGGAGCAGGCACACCGCGACGCGGTCCTCACCCACACCGGGAACGGTGTGTACGGCGCCATGTTCACCGCGGCTGCGCTCGCCGAGGCCGCCGGCGGCGAGGCCGATGTGCACGGGTGCCTCGCCGCCGGTCTGCGCGTGGTGCCCCCGCGCTCCCGTTTCGCTCAGGCCGTACGGGACGGCATCGCCACGGCCGGCGAGGAGGACCGTTTCGATACGGTCGTCGACCGGTTGCACGCGACGTACGGCAGGTATCACTGGGTACATGTGCTTCCCAACGCGGCTCTGCTCGCCGCCGCCCTCACCCATGCCGACGGTGACTTCACCGGCTCGATCTGCCGTGCGGTGTCCGGCGGCTGGGACACCGACTCCAACGGAGCGACCGCCGGTTCGCTCGCCGGTCTGCTGGCCGGGCGGCCGGACGAGCTGCCCGACCGGTGGACCACCCCGCTGAAGAACCGGCTCGCCACGTCCGTCCCCGGATTCGACTCGGTCGGCTTCGACACGCTCGCCGACCTGACCCACCGGCTCACCCACGAGGAGGCACTCCGCCCATGACCAGAGTCGCGGTGCTCGGCAGCACCAATATGGATCTTGTGGCCTACGTCGACCGGGCCCCGGAGCGCGGGGAGACCGTCACCGGGCGGGAGTTCCGCACCGTTCCCGGTGGCAAGGGAGCCAACCAGGCCGTCGCCGCCGCCCGCGCGGGCGGTGACGTGATGATGATCGGCGCGGTGGGCAACGACGAGTACGGCCTGCGGATGCGGGAGAACCTGGAGCACTCGGGCGTCGACACCGATCTCCTGCACACCGCGGAGGGGCCCAGCGGCACCGCGCACATCGTGGTCGACGGCAAGGGCTCCAACGCCATCGTCGTCATCCCCGGCGCCAACGGCACCGTCACCGCGCTCGGCCCGGGCGAGATCGCCGCGATCGCCGAGGCCGATCTGCTGCTGCTCCAGCTGGAACTTCCGATGTCCGCCGTGGTCGAGGGGGCCCGGGCGGGGCACGCCCAAGGGGTACGGACGGTCCTCACCCCGTCCCCCGTACAGGATCTGCCCGCCGAACTCCTCGACTGTGTCGATCTGCTGATCGCCAACGAGCACGAGGCGGCCGAGCTGTCGGGGCACGCCGAACCGCACGCGGCGGCCGAGATCCTGCTCGGCGAGGTGCCCGCGCTCGTCATCACGCTCGGGTCGAAGGGCTGCCTGTACGCGGCCCGGGGCAGTCAGACCGTCCACTTCCCCGCCCCCGACGTGACCGCCGTCGACACCACCGGCGCCGGGGACACCTTCGTCGGGACGCTCGCCGTGGCGCTCGGCGAGGGGCGGCCGGTGCCACAGGCCCTCGCCTGGGCCTCGTCGGCCGCCGCGCTCTGCGTGCAGAAGCCCGGCGCGTCGATCTCCATGCCGTACCGCAGCGAAATCGACGCCGCGTGAGCGCGCCGGGAGCACCGCCCCTGACCGGGCTGCGGGTCATCGATCTCGCCACGCTGTTCGCGGGCCCCCTCTGCGCGACGATGCTGGGCGACTTCGGCGCCGAGGTGATCAAGGTCGAGCATCCGAGCAAGCCCGATCCGTCCCGGGGGCACGGGCCGGCGAAGGACGGGGTCGGTCTGTGGTGGAAGCTGCTCGGCCGCAACAAGCGCAATCTCACGCTCGATCTGTCCTGCCCGGGTGGCCGTGATCTGTTGCTGCGGCTCGCCGCCGACACCGACGTGATCATCGAGAACTTCCGGCCGGGGACGCTGGAGCGGTGGGGGCTCGGGCCGGCTGAGCTGCACGCCGTGAACCCGCGGCTGGTACTGGTCCGGGTCACGGGCTTCGGCCAGTTCGGCCCGTACGCGCACCGGCCCGGCTTCGGCACGCTCGCGGAGGCGATGAGCGGGTTCGCGGCGATCACCGGGGAGCCGGACGGCCCTCCGACGCTGCCGCCGTTCGGTCTCGCCGACTCGATCGCGGCGCTCGCCACGTCGTTCGCCGTGATGGCCGCGCTGGCCGGCCGGGACCGCACGGGCGTGGGCCAGGTCGTCGACATGGCGATCATCGAGCCGATCCTGACGGTGCTCGGCCCGCAGCCGCTCTGGTACGACCAGCTCGGCTACGTCCAGCCGCGCACCGGCAACCGTTCGCGCAACAACGCCCCGCGCAACACCTACCGCACCTCGGACGGGCAGTGGGTGGCCGTCTCCACGTCGGCGCAGTCCGTCGCGGAGCGCGTGATGCGTCTGGTGGGCCGGGCGGAACTGATCGACGAGCCGTGGTTCGCCGCCGGCACCACGCGGGCCGAGCACAGCGACGAACTCGACGAGGCGGTCGGCAACTGGATCGCCCGGCACACCCGGGACGACGCGCTCTCGGCGTTCGAGAAGGCGGAGGCGGCCATCGCACCCATCCACGACATCCGTGACGTGATGGAGGATCCGCAGTACCGGGCCCTGGACTCCATCACGGAGGTCGCCGACCCGGAGCTGGGCCCGCTGCGGATGCAGAACGTCCTCTTCCGGCTGTCCGGGACGCCGGGGTCGATCCGCTGGGCGGGGCGGCCGCACGGGGCCGACACGGAGGAGATCCTCACCGGGCTCGGTCTGAGCGGTGCGGAGATCGCGGCGCTCCGGACGGAGCGTGTCCTGTGACCGCCGAGACCCCGCTGACCTGGTTGTACGCCCCCGGCGACCGGCCGGACTTGGTGCGCAAGGCGCGCAGCTCGGGGGCGGACGTGGTGATCGTCGACCTGGAGGACGCGGTCGCCCCCGACCGCAAGGAGTACGCGCGGTCGGCTGCCGTCGAGCTGCTCTCCGAACCGGCCTCCCCCACCGCGGCGCCGGTCCACGTCCGGGTCAACGACGAGACGGACGTGCTGGCCCTGGCCGGGCTGCCGGGCCTCGGCGGGCTGCGGCTGCCGAAGATCACGCATGCGGCGTCCGTGCACCACATCGCGGCGCTGGCCCCGGGGGTCGCGCTCTGTCCGCTGCTGGAGTCGGCGCTCGGCATCGAGCACGCGTACTCGGTGGCCGCCGCCCATCCGCAGGTGCGCTCCATCGCCCTCGGGGAGGCGGACCTGCGGGCGGATCTGGGCGTACGGGAGGATGCGGGGCTCGACTGGTCGCGGAGCCGGGTGGTGGTCGCGGCCCGGGCGGCCGGGCTGGCCCCGCCCACTCAGTCGGTGTTCCCGGACGTCCGGGACCTGGACGGGCTGTGGGCGTCCTGCGCCCATGGGCGGGCGCTCGGGTTCCTGGGGCGCGCGGCAATCCATCCCCGGCAGCTTCCGGTGATCGAGCGGGCGTTCCGGCCGACGGCGCAGGAGGTCGAGGCGGCGCAGGAGATCGTCGAGGCGGCCCGGGTCCAGGCGGGTGCGCTGGCCCTGCCGGACGGCCGCTTCGTCGACGCGGCGGTGGTGGCCCAGGCCCACCGCACGCTCGCCCTGGCCGGGCGGGGCGGTGAGCGGTGAGCGGTGGCCGGGTAACGGTGAGCGGGCGGCACCCCGCTGACCGCCTTGTCCTCAATCGCCGGACGGGCTGGGTTTTCCGAGACGAGCGGCCGAAATCAAGCCCGTCCGGCGTTTGAGGACGCCGTGCCGCAGGCACGGACATGACGAGGGCCGCCGAATCGTTCGGCGGCCCTCGTCTTCGTGTGTGCGGCGTCGGCGTCAGCCCTTGGCGGTCTCCGCCTCACCGTTCGTCTTCGGCGTGCCCTCGTCGGCGTCGGCCTCGACCGGCTTCGTGTCAGCGGACTCCGTGTCGCCGCTCTCGGCCTCGCCGGACTCCGCGTCTTCGGCATCAACCGCGTCCTTGGCCTCAGGCGTCTCCGGCGCCTCCGGCTCGACGATCTCCTCGCGCCCCGGCCGTACCTTCGCCGAGATCACGATGTACGTCACCGCCAGCACGAACACGATCAGCGCGGTCCACACGTTCAGACGCAGGCCCAGGATGTGGTGGGCCTCGTCGACACGCATGTACTCGATCCAGGCGCGGCCCGCACAGTACGCGGCGACGTACAGCGCGAACGCCCGTCCGTGTCCGAGCTTGAAGCGGCGGTCCGCCCAGATCACCAGGAGCGCCACACCGATGCACCACAGCGACTCGTACAGGAAGGTCGGGTGGTAGGTGCCGGCGACCCGGTTGGGGCCCTCGCTGATCTTCAGCGCCCACGGGACGTGGGTCTCCTTGCCGTACAGCTCCTGGTTGAACCAGTTACCCCAACGGCCGCAGGCCTGGGCCAGGGCGATGCCGGGGGCGAGCGCGTCGGCCCATGCGGGCAGCGGGATCCCGCGGCGGCGGCAGCCGATCCAGGCACCGACCGCGCCGAGCGCGATCGCACCCCAGATACCGAGGCCGCCCTGCCAGATCTTGAAGGCGTCGACCCAGTTCTCACCGTCGCTGAAGTACAGCTGGTAGTCGGTGATGACGTGGTAGAGCCGACCGCCGACGAGGCCGAAGGGCACGGCCCAGACGGCGATGTCGGCAACAGTGCCGGATCTGCCTCCTCGGGCGACCCAGCGCTTGTTGCCGAACCAGACGGCGACGAAGACACCGATGATGATGCAGAACGCGTAGCCGCGAAGCGGGATCGGTCCGAGATCGATCACGCCGGTCGACGGGCTGGGGATGTAGGCAAGATTCATGGCATCGTCGACGCTACCCTGCCGGGCGGGACGTACGGCAACCCGCCCGACAACGTCTGGGTAACGAGCCGGTCATCGATTCCCCCGGTTGTCCCCCCCTCAGGAGCCCGAGGGGGCGGGCGTGGCGGTGCCCGGCTTCTTGCCCTTGTTGGCCTCGGCGACCCACTTCTTGAGGTTGGCCACGGTGATGGGCTCGTTCCCCTTCTTGGGGAAGATCGACTCGCCGTTGAGGAGCGCCGTCGGTGTGCCCTGGAATCCGCCCTTCTCGAACGCGGTGTTGGACTTCTGCACCCAGGCGTCGTGCGTCCCGTCCTCCACACAGCTGCGGAAGGCGGGCGTGTCGAGCCCCTCGACCTTCTTGGACAGATCGATCAGCTTGCTGTTGTCGCCGAAAGCGTCGTCGGACTCCGGCGGCTGGTTGCTGTACAGGACGTCGTGGTACGCGGGGAACTTGCCGGCATCCTGGGCGCAGGCCGCCGCGTTGGCCGCCTTGAGTGATCCGCTGCCGCCGAGATTGCCGTCGATCAGGGTGGCGAAGTGGTATTCGACCTTGATCTGCCCGCTCTGCTCCATCTGGTGGATGGTGTCCCGGAAGGCGTTCTCGAACTGGGCGCAGACCGGGCAGCGGAAGTCCTCCCAGACCGTGAGCGTGGACGGGGCGTCGTCCGCTCCCACCGGAATGGTCAGGCTGTCCTTGCCGGTGGCACCGGACGGTGCGACGGCGGGGCCCGACGCCTTGGCCTTGTCGCCCTTGCCGCCGGTGTTCGCCGCGATCACGCCGACGACGGCGGCCAGCCCCAGGACTCCCACCACGGCTGCGGAGACGATCAGCGTGCGGCGGCGGCGCTCACTCGCCCTCGCCTGCTCACGCTGCTGGATCAGCCGGTCTCGCGCGGCCCTTTTTCCCTCTTGGTTCTTCTCGCTCACACCCGCAGCAACGAACCGGGGAGGCACTCGCGTGCCTCCCCGGTCCCAGGTCCACCCATTCGGGTGAGGCCGGGTGTCAGCGCTTTCGAACACCTTCGGCCAGGTCGGCCGCCAGCGAACGGACGGCCGCGAGGCCTGCCGCCTCGTCCGGCGCGTCGAGCATCCGCTTGACGAAGGCGGACCCGACGATGACGCCGTCGGCGAAGCCCGCGACCTCGGCGGCCTGGTCGGCGTTGGAGACGCCGAGGCCGACGCAGACCGGGATGCCGGTGGTGGCGCGGGTGCGCCGCACCAGGTCCTGGGCCTGTTCGCCGACCGAGACGCGGGTGCCGGTGACCCCCATCAGCGAGGCGGCGTAGACGAAGCCGGAACCGGCCGCCGTGATGGTGGCCAGGCGCTCGTCCTTGCTGCTGGGCGCGACGACGAAGACGGTCGCCAGACCGTGCTTGCCGGCGTGCTCGCGCCACAGCGCGGACTCCTGGACCGGCAGGTCGGGCAGGATGCACCCGGCGCCGCCCGCCTCGGCGAGTTCGGCGGTGAAGCGCTCGACGCCGTACCGGTCGATCGGGTTCCAGTACGTCATGACGAGGATCGGGATGCCGGTCGCCTGGTGCGCCTCGCGGACCGTACGCATCACGTCGGCGATCCGCACACCGCCGCGCAGCGCGATGTCGTCGGCCGTCTGGATGACGGGGCCGTCGAGCACGGGGTCGCTGTGGGGCAGCCCCACCTCGACGACGTCGGCGCCGCCGGCGGCCACGGCCTTGATCGCCTCGATGGCGCCGTCCACGGTCGGGAAGCCGGCGGGCAGGTACGCGATCAGCGCGGCCCGGTTCTCGGCCTTCGCGGCGGCGAGCGTGGTGTTCAGCAGTTCGATGTTGCCGCTCACTTGACGTCCCCCTCGATCTCGGCGCCTTCGCCGCCCGCGTCGGCCTCGACCGCCGCGTCGGCCTCGTACAGTCCGAAGTAGCGCGCTGCCGTGTCCATGTCCTTGTCGCCGCGGCCGGACAGGTTGACCAGGATCAGGCCGTCCTTGCCGAGCTCCTTGCCGACCTCCAGGGCGCCGGCCAGCGCGTGCGCGCTCTCGATGGCCGGGATGATGCCCTCGGTGCGGGAGAGCAGGCGCAGCGCCTGCATGGCCGCGTCGTCGGTGACCGCGCGGTACTCGCCCCGGCCGATGTCCTTCAGGTAGGCGTGCTCCGGGCCGATGCCGGGGTAGTCCAGACCGGCCGAGATGGAGTACGGCTCGGTGATCTGGCCCTCGTCGTCCTGGAGGACGTAGCTGCGCGAGCCGTGCAGGATGCCGGGCTCGCCCTCGGTCAGGGTCGCCGCGTGCTCGCCGGTCTCCACTCCGTGCCCGGCGGGCTCGCAGCCGATGAGGCGGACTCCGGCGTCCGGGATGAGGGCGTGGAAGAGCCCGATGGCGTTGGAGCCGCCGCCGACGCAGGCGATGGCGGCGTCCGGCAGCCGGCCGGCCCGTTCGAGGATCTGCCGCCTGGCCTCGACGCCGATCACGCGGTGGAAGTCGCGGACCATCGCGGGGAAGGGGTGCGGGCCCGCGACCGTACCGAAGAGGTAGTGGGTGCGGTCCACGTTGGCGACCCAGTCGCGGAACGCCTCGTTGATGGCGTCCTTGAGGGTGCGGGAGCCGGACTTCACGGCGATGACCTCGGCGCCGAGCATCCGCATGCGCGCCACGTTCAGCGCCTGCCGCTCGGTGTCGATCTCGCCCATGTAGATGGTGCATTCGAGACCGAAGAGCGCGCAGGCGGTCGCGGTGGCGACGCCGTGCTGGCCGGCTCCGGTCTCCGCGATGACGCGGGTCTTGCCCATGCGCCTGGTGAGCAGCGCCTGGCCCAGCACGTTGTTGATCTTGTGTGAGCCGGTGTGGTTCAGGTCCTCGCGCTTGAGGAAGATCCGCGCGCCGCCGGCGTGCTCGGCGAAGCGGGCCACCTCGGTGAGGGCGCTGGGGCGGCCGGTGTAGTTCACCATGAGCTCGTTGAGCTCGGCGGCGAAGGCCGGGTCGGCCTTGGCCTTGTCGTACTCGACGGCGACCTCGTCCACGGCGGCGACGAGCGCCTCCGGGATGAACTTTCCGCCGTACGCACCGAAGTACCCCTCGGCGCTGGGGATCAGACCCTCCGGGTCCGGAATGAAGAAGTCGGACGACATCTCGACGTGCTCCTCGGCATGGCAGTGGATGGGTTCACCGTATGCGCCGTGAGCGGGGCGCCGCCGCGGCCGTGGGTGGCCGGGCGGTGCGGTCGTGCGGATCCGCCGCGTGGGGCGGGGTTCGACGGCCGGGGCTCGCTCTACTGCGCGGACCCCGTGCGCCATCGCATGCCGTTGACCTGACCGGGCTCGTCGCCGATCACGTACCGCACCCGCCGTCCGTGCACGCGGCGGGCGGGGGCGCGGCAGCCGCGGGGGCGGCAGCCGCGTGCCAGCGGCGCGTGCGGGTCGCGGCCCGTCGCCCGGGCGGGGCGGAGGCATGCCCGAGGCCGGAGCGCGGAACGGTCGGGGGTCACGGGCTGGGGCCTTTCGTTCGGATCAGGCCGGATCAGGGAGCGGGGTCCGGTGCGTGCAGCTGCAAGGCGGAGGAGGGAGTCACTGCGGAGCATTGGCGACCGACGACAACGCGGCAGTTTCGTTTGGATCAGGCCGGGCTCGCGGGCCCCGGTGCGCACACCGGCCCTAGGTCAGTTCCGTCCGTGCCGGAGCGCCGGGTGGGCGCCGGCGGCGACCAGGTCGGCGACGGCCGACCGCGGGTCGCGGCCCGTGACCAGGGACTCGCCGACCAGCACACCGTCCGCGCCCGCGTTGGCGTAGGCGATGAGGTCGTGCGGTCCGCGAACGCCGGACTCGGCGATCTTGACGATGTGGTCGGGGATCTCGGGGGCGACGCGCTCGAAGGTGGAGCGGTCGACCTTGAGGTCCTTCAGGTTGCGGGCGTTGACGCCGATGATCTTCGCGCCGGCGTCCACCGCACGCTCGGCCTCCTCCTCGTCGTGCGCCTCGACCAGCGGCGTCAGGCCGATGGACTCGGCGCGCTCGATCAGGGAGACGAGGGCCTCCTGGTCGAGGGCGGCGACGATCAGCAGGGCGAGGTCGGCGCCGTAGGCGCGTGCCTCCCACAGCTGGTACGAGGTGACGATGAAGTCCTTGCGCAGGATCGGGATGTCGACCTTGGCGCGGACGGCCTCCAGGTCGCCCAGCGATCCGCCGAAGCGGCGCTCCTCGGTGAGGACGGAGATGACGGACGCGCCGCCGGCCTCGTAGTCCGCGGCGAGCGCGGCCGGGTCGGCGATGGCGGCAAGGGCGCCCTTGGAGGGGCTGGAGCGCTTGACCTCGCAGATGACGGTCACGCCCTCGCCGCGCAGGGCGGCGACTCCGTCCTTGGCCTGGGGAGCGCGGGCCGCGCGTTCCTTGAGCTCGTCGAGGCTGACGCGCGCCTGCCGCTCCGCGAGGTCGGCGCGGACGCCGTCGATGATCTCGTCGAGCACACTCACGCGAGAGGCCCCCTTCCGGGACGTTGATAAGGGAACAGGACTGGCCCTGCCGATGGTATCCGCAGGAAGCCGATGGGCTCGCATCCGACCGACGAATGTCCCACTACCTGGGCAATCACGGCGCCAGCGCCGATCCGAACGGCAGGTTCCGGACCACGGAGAAGATCAGCATTACGGCTCCGATCCCCCACCAGTGGACCGGTTTCAGGTCGATCCGCAGCGGCCTCCCGGTGGCCGCGCGGACCGCCCAGAGGGCCCAGAGCGCGGCGAAGGCCACGTATCCGACGACCGCGAGGGCGTTGGCACCGAGCGCCGCCACGATGTCACCGTGCGCGAAGGCGTGGGCGCTGCGCAGTCCGCCGCAGCCCGGGCAGTAGATGCCGGTGAACCGGAGCAGCGGGCAGACCGGGTAGTGGCCCGGCTCGTTGGGGTCGACGCTGCCGACGTAGGCGAAGGCCCCGACGACGCCGGCCAGGACGGCGGCCGGGGTCGCGATCCGTCGCAGCCGTGAGACGGGCACGGGAGCGGGCGGGAAGACCGGCGGGGCCCCCTGAGGGCCGGGCGCCGGGGGCGGGCCGGGCACCGACTGGGGGCCGGGCGCCGGCGGAGCGGGAGAAGGCGGAGCGGGAGAAGGCGATGGGTCCACTCGGTGATTGTCGCCGCGATGACGGAAAGGCGCAGCCCGGACCGGGCTGCGCCTTGTGCGCGTGCGTCGCTGGGACCGCTTCAGGAGATCTGCGCCTGCCCGGCGCGGGCCCTGGCCTCGGCCAGCTCCGCCGACTCCTTCGGCATGCCGAGGCCGGCGGCCTTCATCGCGAAACCGACGATCCCGCCGATGAGGACGACGGCGATACCGGCCCAGAAGCCGAGCGGGTTGGCCGCGACCATGAAGACGCCCGCGATGCAGAAGCCGATGAAGGCGATGATGACACCGGTCCAGGCGGCCGGGGTGTGTCCGTGGCTGCTGCCCGCCATGAGTTGCTCCTCGTTGGTGTTGCGCTGTTGGTATCGCTCGGGGTCGCCGCGACCGTGCCGCTGTGGGTGCCGCTGTGCTGCGAGCTCAGGGTCATTGTCCCGTACGGGCGGGTGCGACGTGAGCTGGGGGGTCATGCCTCGCGCGTCGGGTCCTCGCCGCGGTCGAGGGCCTTCCACAGGTCCTCGGGCCGGTCGGGGTCAGGGGCGGGGCGACGGACCTTGCGCGGACGCGGGGTGCCGTCGCGCTCGTACCGGCCGGACATCGTGGGCCAGCGGCTGCCGTAGCGCAGGGCGAGGAGCCCGGCGAGGAGGATCAGCAGTCCGCCGGCCGCGGTGACGTAGGGCCAGGCGGTGTGGCTGAGGGCCTCGATGGTGGCCGAGCTGTCGCCGGTGGACTGGGCGGCCTTCTCGTCGAGCGCGGCGCTGTCGGTGGCGCCGAGGTAGGCGCTCAGTGCGGCGCCGAGCCCGCTGAGGGTCAGCAGTCCCGCGACGGCCAGCCGGCCGGTGCCGCGGACGGCGAAGACGGCGACGAGGGCGGCCAGGCCGACTATGGCGAGGGCCGCGGGGAGGCCGGTGACGTCCTGCCCCTCGGCGTTCAGCGCCAGGGTGCCGCCGCCTACTGCGGCCTTGCCCCCGGCCCAGGTCTGCCCGGAGGCGAGCAGGACGACAGTGGCTCCGGCCGCCCCGAGGAGCAGGCCGGCCGCAAGGCTTCGGCGGCTTCCCGCGCTGTCGGGCGCGGCGGCGGCTTCGGCACGGGGCTGGGGTACGGGGACAGCACTCACGTACTCCACTATCCCTTACGTCCTCCGGGCAGCCGACCGCCCCCCTTGTGGGGCCTGTCTCAGCTGCCGCCGAGCCGGTTCGCCGTGTGTACGGCGCGCAGCACCGCCGCGGCCTTGTTGCGGCACTCGGTGTCCTCGGCGACCGGGTCGGAATCGGCGACGACACCGGCTCCGGCCTGGACGTATGCCGTGCCGTCCCGCAGCAGTGCGGTACGGATCGCGATGGCGGTGTCGGAGTCCCCGGCGAAGTCGAGGTAGCCGACGCAGCCGCCGTACAGTCCACGGCGGGTGGGTTCGAGCTCCTCGATGATCTGCATGGCGCGCGGTTTGGGGGCGCCGGACAAGGTGCCCGCCGGGAAGCACGCGGTGAGGACGTCGAAGGCGGTGCGGCCCTCGGCGACGCGGCCGGTGACGGTGGACACGATGTGCATCACATGCGAGTAGCGCTCGATCGACATGAAGTCGACGACCTCGACGCTGCCGGGTTCGCAGACCCGTCCCAGGTCGTTGCGGCCGAGGTCGACGAGCATCAGGTGCTCGGCGCGTTCCTTCGGGTCGGCGAGGAGCTCGTCGGCGAGCGCCTGGTCCTCCTGGGGGGTGGCGCCGCGGTGCCGGGTGCCGGCGATCGGGTGGAGCATCGCGCGGCCGTCCTCGACCTTGACGAGGGCCTCGGGGCTGGAGCCCGCGACGTCGAAGCCGTCGAAGCGGAAGAGGTACATGTACGGCGAGGGGTTGGTGGCGCGCAGCACCCGGTAGACGTCCAACGCACTGGCCGTGCACGGGGTTTCGAAGCGCTGGGAGGGGACGACCTGGAAGGCCTCACCGGCCCGGATGCGCTCCTTCACGTCCTCGACCGCGTCCTGGTACGCGGGGCCGCCCCAGAGGGCGGTGTACGGCGGGAGTTCGGACGGCGGGAGGGCGGCGGGCGCGTTCTCGACGGGACGGCTGAGGTCCCGCTCCATGGCGTCGAGCCGGGCGACGGCGTCGGCGTACGCCTCGTCGGCGCCGGTGGCCAGGTCGTTGTGGTTGATCGCGTTGGCGATCAGCAGGACGCTGCCGTCCCAGTGGTCGAGGACGGCGAGGTCGGAGGTGAGCAGCATCGTCAGCTCGGGCAGCTTCAGGTCGTCGCCGCCGCTCTCGCCGATCCTCTCCAGCCGGCGCACGACGTCGTAGCCGAGGTAGCCGACCATGCCGCCGGTGAAGGGCGGCAGCCCGGATTCCTGGTCGTGCGGGGTGTGGAGCGTCTCGATGGTCGCGCGCAGGGCCTGGAGCGGGTCTCCCTCGACGGGGACGCCGACCGGCGGGGTGCCGAGCCAGTGGGCCCTGCCGTCCTTCGTGGTGAGCGTGGCGGCGCTGCGTACGCCGATGAAGGAGTACCGCGACCAGGTGCGGCCGTTCTCCGCGGATTCGAGGAGGAAGGTGCCGGTGCGCTCCCCCGCGAGCTTGCGGTAGAGGCCGACCGGGGTGTCGCCGTCCGCGAGGAGCCGGCGGGTGACGGGGATGACGCGCCGGTCGACGGCCAGCTTGCGGAAGGTGTCGAGGTCCATGGCGGCAGACCCTACTGTCCGAGGGGGTGCCTCGCCGACCAGGGTCGGATCAGGCCGCGGCGTCTGGTGCGGTGCATCGCAAGGCGCCGGGGCGTCCTCATCGCGGAGCGATCAGGACGTTTCGGTAACGCCGCGAGGTGCCGTACCAGACGCCGCGGACCCGGCCCTGGTCGGCGAGGCACCCCCTGGGGGCAGGACGTCGGCGTCGAAACAGGTGCGGTCGCCCGTGTGGCAGGCGGCGCCCGTCTGGTCGACCCTGACGAGGACGGTGTCGGCGTCGCAGTCCAGGGCTACGGACTTGACCAGCTGGATGTGGCCGGAGGTGTCGCCCTTGACCCAGTACTCCTGGCGGCTGCGCGACCAGTAGGTGCAGCGGCCGGTGGTGAGGGTGCGGTGCAGCGCCTCGTCGTCCATCCAGCCGAGCATCAGCACCTCGCCGGTGTCGTACTGCTGGGCGATGGCCGGGACCAGCCCGTCGGCGCCGCGCTTGAGGCGGGCGGCGATGTCGGGGTCGAGGTCGCTGGCGGGACGGGGGGTGCCGGGCGTGGGCGTGCTGGTCATGTGCCCATTGTGCCGTGGTCGAGGAGGGCATTCGGGCGTGCGTCCACTGGGCGGACGGTGGACACCGGTCGTACGCTGGCGGGCATGTCGACCCATGCGAAGCGCGAACGACTTCTGCTTGCCGACCTGTTGGAGGCCGTGGGCCCGGAGGCCCCGACGCTCTGCCACGGCTGGACGGCCCGCGATCTGGCGGCCCATGTGGTGGTGCGGGAGCGCCGGCCGGACGCGGCGGCCGGCACCCTGATCGGTCCGCTGAAGAACCGGAGTGAGCGGGTCCTGGCCGAGTTCACCGGGAAGCCTTACGAGGAACTGATCCAGCTCATCCGTACGGGTCCGCCGCGCATGTCCCCGTTCGGTCTGAAGCAGGTGGACGAGGCGGCCAACACCGTCGAGTTCTACGTGCACACGGAGGACGTCCGCCGGGCGCAGCCGGACTGGTCGGTGCGGGAGCTGGACCCGGTGTTCGCCGATGTCCTGTGGTCGCGTACGGAGAAAGCGGCGCGGGTCCTGGGGCGCAAGGCGCCGGTGGGGCTGGTGCTGCGCCGCCCGGACGGGCAGACGGCGGTCGCGCACAAGGGCACCCCGGTGGTGACCGTGACGGGTGAGCCGGGCGAGCTGCTGCTGTTCGCGTTCGGGCGGCAGGACGCGGCGCGGGTGGAGCTGGAGGGCGAGAAGGACGCGATCGGCCGGCTGACGACGGCGAAGCTCGGGATGTAGACCTCAGCCCGGGAGCTCCGCGCGGCGCAGCGGTGCGAGGAGCAGGCCCGTCACCGCCCCCGCCGCGCAGAGCAAGGCGCTGGCGACGAAGACCGGGCCGGTGCCCCAGAGCGCGACGGCGGCTCCGGTGACGGGGTAGCTGAGCGGCGCCAGGGCGTGGGTGAAGAGCGTCGAGACCGAGGTGACGCGGCCCAGGTAGGCGGGGTCGGCGGCGGTCTGCGTGAGGGCCCCGCACAGGGCGCCGCCGAGCCCGGCGAAGAGTCCGATGAGCACCGCGACCCCTGCGGCGAGCGGAACGGACGGTGCGTACGCCAGGGCTCCGATGGCGACGGCGCCGGTCAGCACGGCGAGGCACATGACGAGTCCGGCCCGGGGGACGCGTCCGCGCACGGTGAGCAGCAGGGCCGAGGCGCCCGCGCCGGTGCCGAAGGCGGCGATGACCCAGCCCATGCCGGAGGCACCCCAGCCGCGTTCCTCGCTGAGGAGGATCAGGCCGAGGTTGAGCGGGCCGACGAAGCCGAGTTCGCTGACGGCGACGACGAGCATCAGGGGGCCGAGCATCGGGTGGCGGCGGATGTATCCCAGTCCGTCGGCCAGCTCCCGCCAGGCGGTCCCGGCGGGTTCGGCGTCGGCCGCGTCGACCGCCGGCAGTGGACTCATCCGTACGGCCAGCAGCAGGGGCAGGGAGACGGCGAAGAGCACGCCCGCCGCGGCGAAGGCGAGGACCGGTCCGCCGAGGGCGACCGCGACGCCGCCGAGCGGGGCGCCGACGACGTTGGCCGTACGGGTGGCGAGGCCGCGCATGCCCTGGACCCGGGCGAGCTGGGAGGCGGCGGTGATCCGTGGCGGCAGGGCGCCGACGGCGGGCAGGAAGAGGGCGTCGACCGCGCCGAAGACGAGCGCGACGGCGACCAGCATCCACACCGTCGGCGAGGTGAGGAGCAGGGTGCCGGCCAGGCCCAGGATGACGAGGCAGCGGGCGGTGTCGCTCGCGACGACGACGCGGCGGGGGCCGAACCGGTCGGCGAGCACTCCCCCGCCGAGCAGGAGCATGGCCCGGGGTATGGAGCCGGCGGCGAGCACCAGACCGGTCTGGGCGGCGCTGCCTGAGCGGGCGGCGGCCCAGGCGAGGGCCATGTAGTAGACGCTGTCGCCGATCGTGGACGCCGTGTAGGCGCCGAGCCAGCGCAGGACGTTGCCGTCGCGGTGGGCGGGGCGTCCGGTGTCCTGGCCGGCGGGGAGGGTGACGGTCACGGGGTCGTCCTCTCGGGTCGGCGGGTCAGGTCCGGAACGGGAAGCCGTACAGGTGCAGTGCGACGTTCTCGCGGTTCTCCGTGTCGCCGGCCTCGTCGCGTGCGCGACCCTGTTCCTCGTACCGGTTGATGACCGCGTCCAGCTCGCGCTCGAGGGCGGTGAGCTCCTCGGCGGTCAGCCGGGCCAGGTACTCCGAGCCGAAGGAACCCTTGCGCCACTGGGGGGACCAGCTCTGGTACGTGTCGAGGTGGCGGCGGTACAGCTCGATGTGCTGGTCGAACGAGAGCCGGCTGACGGCGGTGTGGGTGGCGGCCTTCTCGGGGGCGTCGTTGAAGTCCTCGTCGTGGAAGCGCAGCCCCTTCGACGCGGGCTGCCACCAGCGCTCGCGGCCGTCCCCGCCCTCACGGTCGACCTCCTCGATCAGGCCGTGGTCGGCGAGCTTGCGCAGGTGGTAGCTGACCAGCGAGACCTGTTCGTCCACCTGCTCGGCGAGCTGGGATGCGGTGGCCTGCCGGGCGATGTAGAGCGCCCGGTACAGCTTCATCCGCAGGGGGTGTCCGAACGCCTTGAGCGTGCCGAGGTCGGACACCCGGCGTGATTCGTTGCTTGCCATGCCCTTCACGGTAGATAGGAAAGAAAATTTGCGCAATATCTATTGCGCAATAAATGTTGCGCGACGGGCCGGTGCCGACCGCTTCCGCCGCCCGGCACGGGACCCCAGGTACCCCAGGAGGAATCCGGCCGGGATCGTGACCAGCCCCGGCGTCTGGAGCGGGAACCAGTGGAAGTCGCGGGACGGGAACAGTGCGATGTGAGTGCCGGAGAAGGCGGGCGAGAACACCATCAGGACCGCGATCAGCGGCAGCGTGCCGTAGACCGTCCAGCGCACCCCGCGCGCGTTGAAGCCCGGCCGGAACAGCGCGTACAGCAGGACCGGCGGCAGTACGGAGGCGGCTGCGGCGAACGAGAGCGAGAGCAGCACCTGCGGATTGCGGTCGTGCGTGTACGTCGACACGTAGACGGACAGCGCGCCGGTCAGGACGACGGCCAGCCGGGCCCGGAGGATCTCGCGCCCGGCCGACCAGTCGGACCGGGGGGCCGTACGGGACCGGGCCTTCGCCGCGAAGTCGCGGGCGAGTGACGAGGCGGCGGCCAGGGTGATGCCGGCCACCGCGGCCAGCGTGGTGGCGAACACCGCGCAGGCCACGAACGCGAACAGCAGGCTCTCGCGCGGCCCGTCGGCGCCCGGGTCGAGCGCGCCGGTCACCAGGAGCAGCGCGGTGCCGCCCGCCGGGTCGGCGGCCTGGATGATCTTGTGGCCGAGCAGGGCGGACGCGCCGAGGCCGACCACGACGATGCCGGTGCACAGGAAGGCGACCGGCGCCGCCGCCCAGACGGTGGCGCGGCGCACGGTCCAGCTGTCGCGCATGGGGTGGAGCCGCATCATGATGTGCGGCATGCAGGCGGCCCCGAGGACCAGGGTGAGCTGGAAGCCGAGGAGGTCCAGGACGCCGGCGAAGGAGTGACCGAACTGGAGTCCGGGGCGTGCGTAGGAACCGCCCGCGCCGCTGCCCTGCTGTGCGGCGTCGAAGAGGGCGAACGGGTTCCAGCCGTAGCGGGCGAGCACCAGCCCTGCGAGCAGGGTCACCGCGGCCAGCACCACCGCGACCTTGACGATCTGGATGTAGCCGGTGCCGCGCATGCCGCCGACGGCGGAGTAGCAGACCATCAGGGCACCGCTGGCGACGGTACAACTGGTGAGCGCGCCGTCGGGCAGCCCGAACACGGAGGCCATGACCCGGCCCGCGGTGGCGAGTTGGACCAGCAGGAGGGGGGCCAGGACGACCAGGGTGGTGATCCCGAGGGCGCGGCGTACGGTCGGGTCTCCGAGCCGGTCCGCCAGGAAGTCTCCGAGGGTGAACACGCCCTTGCGGCGCATCGGTTCGGCCAGGATCCGCATGACCAGGACCAGGGAGGCGACCGTGGCGACGGCGAAGAGGATGCCGTCGAAACCGGCGAGGGCGACGGACCCGGTGGTGGAGAGCAGGGTGGCGGCCGAGATGTAGTCACCGGCGATGGCCAGCCCGCTCCCGGCCGGACCGAGGGCGGAGCCGCCACCCGCGTAGAAGTGTTCCGGGTCGTCCTGGTCCGCCGCGGCCAGCCCGCACAGCAGCAGCGACACGGCGACGAAGCCGAGGAAGACGACCACGGCCAGCGACCGGGCGTCGATGCCGCCGCTCACCGGCGCGGTCCCGGGGCCGGGGCGGGGGTGGCGGCAGGTGCGCAGGCGCTCGCGGGGGCGCGTGGCGTGCGGGGTGTCGGAAGGGCGGAAGGCATGCCGGTTACGGCATCAGCTGCCCGGGGCCGCGTACAGCGGGCGGTGCGGGGGCGCTGCGCGGGTACAGCCGGTACGGGCGAGGACTGTGCGCGAGCACAGCCCCCGCCGGCCGGCGGGGGCCGCGCCGTGGAGGACACGGTTGTGTCCGTGGAGGCCGCGCCCCCCGT
This sequence comes from Streptomyces sp. NPDC050422, assembly GCF_044458665.1. NCBI lineage: Bacteria > Bacillati > Actinomycetota > Actinomycetes > Kitasatosporales > Streptomycetaceae > Streptomyces > Streptomyces sp. NPDC050422. The sequence continues at coordinate 143,428 of NZ_JBITIE010000005.1, read as the reverse complement.
CAGCTCGCGAGCAGGCGCCGCGCCGTCAGGGCGAGGGAGACCTCGACCGCGTCGGACGGGCGGGTCAGACAGCGGCCCGTCAACTGCTCGAAGCGGCGCAGCCGGTTCAGGACCGTGTTGCGGTGGCAGTAGAGCCGGGCCCCCGCCCGCTGCGCGGAACCGTCCGAGTCAAACCACGCCGTGAGGGTCTCGATGATCACGTCGCGGTCCGCCGGGTCCAGCCGGTCCAGCGGTCCCAGCACTCGCGCGGCCAGCGCCGAGCCGAGCCCCGGGGACGAAACGACCAGGGCGGCGGGCAGTTGCTCGTCGAGCAGGACGACCCCGCCCCCGGCCGGGCAGGCCCGCAGGGCGGTCTCGGCGAGCCGCCGGGCGTCCCCGACGGCCGCCAGTCCGTTGACGACGGAGCTGATGCCGACACGGGCGCCCGGCGGTGCGGTCAACCCGGCGGCCAGCGAGGCGAGTTCTCCGTCCTCGTCGACCGGGCCGGCAGACACCTCGTCCCCCTCCGCGGTCGCCGGCCCGGTGAGCGTGACGGTGGGGTCCGCCGCCCCCTCGCTCCAGGCCAGCGGCAGGATCGCGAACTCCGCGTCCGGGCCCGGGTGCCAGAGGGCGTCCGTGCCGGCGGGCAGCGTCATCGGCGGCTGCGCGGTGCCGTGCGGGGCGCGACGGGCGGTGGAGACCGCGAGCACGGCGTACCTGCCGTGCTCGGGCAGCCCCAGCATCGCTGCGGCGTCCGGCAGTTCGGCGATCTGCGCGGTGCCGTCCAGCAGTGCCGCCGTCATCAGGCGCTGGCGGTTCTCCCGCCGCCAGGCCAGCCGGCGCTCGGTCTGGCGGTAGGCGTCCGCGACGACACCGCAGTGCTCGTCCACGAAGTTCCAGACGTCCGCCGCGACGTGCACCAGCAGCCGGATGTCCTCGGGGTGGCGGCGTGCGGTGTCGTCCACCAGGTCCTGCCATACCATCGCACCGCCCATCCGGAAGGCGTGCAGGACCGCGTCGAGCGGCAGGCCCTGCTCGGCCCGGACCTCACCGATCCGCCGGGAGGTGCGGTGGGCGGCCTCCCGGAACTCCCGGGGCTGGATCAGTGACCCGACGTTGTGCCGCAGCGAGTGGTGCACCTCCTGCCAGATCTCCGCCGCGTCGGCCTCGATGGCCGAGCGGTAGGCGGGCTCCTGCTCGCGCAGCGCCTCGACCAGCCGGTCCGTCAGCTCCGGCAGCGCCTCTACCAGCGCCCGGGCAGCCCGGTGCAGTACGGCGACGGCCTCGCGATCGGCCAGCGAACGGAAGCGGCGCGGCATCGGAGCGACGGGGGGCGGCCCGTGCAACGCCCTGACCCGTGAACGTACGACCTGCGGCATGGCGGCCTCCACCGGGATTCGGCCGGCTCCGGAATACGGCCGGCTCCGGTTCACCCAGCCCGGCGTTGGGCATGAGCACACCGAATCATCCTGACGCCCGCAGAATGGCATACCGCCCAGTCGGTACCTAGAGGTTTGCGGCGTACTTCTCATCACGGTCCTGCAACCTCCCGGCCTCGGAGCCGAAACCGGGGCGTCGCATCGGCCCCGTACCGGCCCCGCGCCGGCCCCTCTCAGCGGTCCAGCAACCTGGCCAGCTCGGTCCTGGACCGCACGCCGAGCGCGGCGAACACATTGCGCAGATGGTGGTCGACGGTCCGGGTGCTCACCGAGAGGCGCAGTGCCACCTCGCGGTTGGTGGCCCCCTCCGCGACGCACCGGGCGATGCGCTGCTGCTGCGGGGTCAGCGCGGTCAGCGGGTCCGTGCCGCCGGCCGTGGCCGGGCCCTCCACCGCCTCGCCGGCGGCCCGTAGTTCACCGCTCGCCCTGTCGGTCCAGGCCCGCGCACCGCACCGCTCGAAGGCGACCAGGGCGTCCCGCAGCGGGCCTCTGGCCTCCCGGGTCCGGCGGCGCCGGCGCAGCCACGCCCCGTACAGCAGCTGGGTGCGGGCGCGTTCGAAGTCGCCGCCCGCGCGGTCGTGGTGGGCGAGCGCCTCCTCGTACCGTCCGGCCACATCGGCCGGTGCCGCCAGCAGGGCGCGGCAGCGGGCCAGTTGGGCGGGGGCCTGGGGGTCGGTGGTCCGCGTGACCCAGACGGCGAACTCCGCCACCGCCTCGGCGACCGGGTCCGCTCCCCTGCCCCGGTCCGCCCGCCCTGCCAGGACGGACGCCTCGACGTAGCACGGTACGGCGAGCATCCGGGTGGCGAAGTGCCCGCGCCGGGGGCCGGGCCGCACGAGCGGGTCGAGCCGGGCCGCGGCCGCGCCGGAGCGCCCCGCCGCCAGGTCCGCGCGGGCCAGGGCCCAGGTGGCGAGGGTCGCGGCCTGGGCGAGTCCGTGGGGCCCGGCCCCCGCGAGGGCCGCGTCGGCATGGGTGGCGCAGGATGCCTCGTTACCGCCCTCCACGGAAGCGGCGAGGGCGAGTACGGCGTGCAGGTGGGAGGCGGTGTTGGGCTGTCCGGTGCGTCGGGCGGCGTGCAGGCCCTCCAGCGCGTGGCCGCGCGCCGAGGCATGGCGGCCGGCCCGCAGCTCGGCGTACGCCAGGTGCTCCAGTGCCTGCGGCAGCAGGGCCTCGGGACCGGCCGACCGTGCGGCGGCCAGCGCCCGCGTCCCGAGCCTGCACGCGGCGTCGACATCGCCCAGCACCAGGGCCGAGGCGCCGCCGCGCAGCAGCGGGGCGGGGTCGCGCGCCCGGCCGGCCGAGTCGAGGCAGCGGCGCAGCAGGGCCTGCCCTTCGGCGATGCGTCCGCACAGCACCGCGCTCAGGCCATCGCAGTACTGGGCGAGGGCCGGATCGGACACGGAGACCGGGATACGGGTCATGGCGTCGAGGTACGCGAGCGCGTCGCCCATCGCCCAGGCGGCCTCGGCGGCCCCGAGATGGGCGTCGAGCGCGCGGCGCGGGTCGTGCGGTGCGAGCAGCGCCGCAGCGGTGAGAAGGGCCTCGTGGGCGTCGGCGGCCGGTCCGTCGCGCAGGGCGAGCAGTCCGCGCACCAGATGCGCGCCGTCGTGTGCGGGGTGCGCGCCGGCCCGGGCCAGCAGCGCGCGGGCCCGGCCGGTGTCGCCCGCGAGCCGGGTGTGCTCGGCGGCGCCGGCGAACCGGGCGGCCCGCACCGCCTCGTCGGTGGAGAGCGCGGCGGCACGGGCGAGCGCGGCCGCCCGCTCTCCATGCGGCCGGGGCGCCACGGCCGCCGCCTCCAGCGCGTCGGCCAGCCCGTCGTCGGGGCCCCCGGCCGCGGAGGCGCGCTGGACGAGCGCGGGCAGCAGGGCCGGCCCGGCTGCCGGATCCCCCGGCGCAGCCCCGAACGGGCGCTGCGCAGGGGGAACCAGCAGGGTGGCGAGCAGTCCGTGCACGGCGCGGCGGTGTTGCGGGGAGGCCCGGTGCAGGACCGCGCGGCGCAGCAGCGGGTGGCTGAAGTGGAGGCGGTCGCCCGCTCGTTGGAGGGCCCCGGCGGTGCCGGCCGGGGTGAGCAGGGCCTGGTCGAGCACGGCGGGGCCGAGACCCGCCGTGGCGGCCGCGCGGAGCAGGAGGGCCACGTCCGCGCCGGCGCCCTCCTGCTCGTGTTCCTCGGCCGCGGCCGCGAGCAGGAGCAGCGTGCGGGTGTCCGGGGGCAGCCCGTCGAGGCGGGCGGCATGCGCGTCCAGGACGTCCTCGGCGCCGGGCAGCGGATAGGGCGGCGGGGTGCGGCCGGCCAGCTGGTCGGGGGTGAGCCGGGAGGCCAGGCCGGCGAGCAGCCGGGGGTTGCCGGCCGCCTCCCGGAGGAGTTCGCCGCGGACCACCGGGTCGACCTGGTCGGCGGCGCCCGCGGCGTCGGTGATCCGGTCCAGGAGGGCCGCCGCCGCGTCGTCGTCGAGGGGGCCGAGCCGGAGCGCGGGCAGCCCCGCGAAGCTCGCCTCGTCACCGGCGCCGATCACCACCGCGACCCGGCTGCCCGCGCCGAGCCTGCGGGCCGCGAAGACGAGGGCGGCGCGCGAATCGGGGTCCCAGGCGTGCGCGTCGTCCACGCACACCAACAGTGGGCGCCGCGCACCGAGTTGTCGCAGCAGCACGAGAAGGCCCGTGGGGGTGATGCCGTCCCGCAGCACCCGGTCCGGGGGCAGCGGGAGCGGGCCCGGCGCGGAACAGAGCAGGGCGTGCAGCCCGCTGTACGGCAGCCGTTGTTCGGAGGGGGCCGCGGTGGCGGAGAGAACGGGCCCGGCGCGTCGGCCACGGTGCGCGGCCACGGCTTCGCCGAGGAGCGCGGTGCGGCCGACGCCGGGCAGTGCGGTCAGCACCAGCGCGCCGCCGTCACCGTCGCCCAGGCGGGCCAACAGGGTGTCGAGGATGGCGAGTTCACCGCTGCGGCCGTACAGCCGGAGCGGACTGTGCACGGTCGTCGATGAAGTCACACCAGCACGTTACTTCCGCGTAAACAGTGCCGGAAGACGCGCGTCCGCCCCCGGTCCGCGCCCGGCCGGTTGTGGGGCACCCTCCCAAGGCGGGCCGGACCTGACTGTGCGGGCGCACAGCGCGGGCCCGTTCCCGCACCCCGTCCGAGCCCGGCAGGGGCCCCGACGGCGAAGGGCCGGGCCGCTGTTCGCGGTCCGGCCCTCACCAGATGTCAGGAACTACGAGGTATGGGGGCAGTTGCCCCGCGACTCGGCGATCGTGAGGCTCACCTGCGGGATCGGGCAGAGGAACTGCTCGTACCGGCTGTCATTGTCGATGAAGCGCTTCAGCCACGAGATGCTGTACTTCGCGATCGTGGTGTTGGAGGAGTTCGGGGTGAAGTGTGTGGCCCCGCGCAGCTCCACGTACGCCTTGTCCAGTGTGCTCGGCAGCGACTGGTAGAACGGCTCGGAGTGGGTGGCGACCGGGGCGATCGTGTCGCCGTCCGCACCGAAGATCAGTGTGGGGGTCCGGACTTCGGGCCAGGTGGTGTCGAGGTTCCAGCCGGTCAGCGGGATCGCCGCCTTCAGCGAGGTGCGGCTCTTGGCGGCCTCCAGGGTGCCGCCACCGCCCATAGAGTGGCCCATCACGCCGAGCCGGGAGGTGTCGATCCGGCTGCGTACCGAGCTCGACCGTGTCAGGTAGTCCAGCGCGGCCAGGAGTTGGCGGCCGCGGCTGTCGGGCTGGTCCACCGTGGTGTTGGTGTCGATGGTGAAGACGACGAAGCCCTGGGAGGCGAGCCGCGGTCCGAGCCAGGCGATACTGGACTGGTAGGCGGTGAAGCCGGGCGAGATGGCGACCGCGCCGAAGGTGCCGTCGGCGGTCGACGTCGGGTAGTAGATCGTGCCGCCGCCGAAACCGCTGACGCCGAGCGAGGAGACGCTGGTCTGCGAGACCGCGTACGAGCCGCGGCTCGCCTCGATACTCGAGTTGCTGGGTGCCGGGCCGCGCTCGTAGGGGTTGTCGGCTGCCTGGGCGCCCGGCATCAGCGCGGTGCACAGGCCCGCGGTGGCGACGGTGGCGGCCAGCAGGCCCTTGACGAGGCGGGAACGGCTCTTCGACATCCGATGGCGCGGGGAGGTGTCGCCGGAGGGGAGGTGCTGCACGAGGGGGCCTCTCGGTCGTGGCGGGAGCCACTCCGGGCAGGGACCGAAAGCCGCTTCGGGGTGCACCGCGTGGAACCGCCGTTGTTCTCTGGCGGTCGCCACTCTCGCGGTGCACCCCGGTGGCACACATCGGCAACTTCACCGGCCTTCAAGGCCGTTGCTCCCCCGCGCGTACTCAGCGGACCGGGTGCCCGGCCTCCCGCAGAGCGCCCTTGACCTCGGAGATCCGCAGATCACCGAAGTGGAAGACGGACGCGGCGAGGACCGCGTCGGCCCCGGCTTCGACGGCCGGGGCGAAGTCCGCGAGCCGGCCCGCGCCGCCGGACGCGATGACGGGAACGCTCACGTGCCCCCGTACGGCGGCGATCATCTCGGTGTCGTAGCCGTCCTTGGTGCCGTCGGCGTCCATCGAGTTGAGCAGGATCTCGCCCGCGCCGAGTTCGGCGGCCCGGTGCGCCCATTCGACGGCGTCGATGCCGGTGCCCTTGCGGCCGCCGTGCGTCGTGACCTCGAAGGTGCCGGCGGGGGTGCGCCGGGCGTCCACGGAGAGCACCAGGACCTGACGGCCGAAGCGTTCGGCGATCTCCCGGATCAGCTCCGGCCGGGCGATGGCCGCGGTGTTGACGCCGACCTTGTCGGCGCCGGCCCGCAGGAGCTTGTCGACGTCGTCGGGGGTGCGGACGCCGCCCCCGACGGTGAGCGGGATGAAGACCTGCTCGGCGGTGCGGCGCACCACGTCGTACGTCGTCTCCCGGTCGCCGCTGGACGCGGTGATGTCCAGGAAGGTCAGCTCGTCGGCGCCCTCGGCGTCGTACAGCTTCGCCATCTCGACGGGGTCACCGGCGTCGCGCAGGTTCTGGAAGTTGACGCCCTTGACCACCCGGCCGTTGTCCACGTCGAGGCAGGGGATGACACGTACCGCGAGCGTCATCGGGCACCTGCCCGGTAGGCCTCGACCTCGACCTCGACGACCAGACTCGGGTCGACGAAACCGGACACGATGATCATGGTGGCGGCGGGACGGACGTCGTCGAACAGCTCCTTGTGGGCGCGGCCGACCTCGTCCGTGTCCCGGGCGTGCGTGACGTACATCCGGGTGCGGACGACGTCCTCGCGGCCGAGGCCCACCTGCTTCAGCGCCTCGAAGGCGACCTCGAAGGAGGTGACGGCCTGCTCGTAGGGGCTGCCGGCGGAGATCTCCCCGCCCACCACGGAGGTGCACCCGGCCACCAGCACCAGCCCGTTCGGCAGTTCGACGGCGCGGGAGTAGCCGAACTTCTCCTCCCAGGGGGCGCCGGAGGAGATGCGCTTGACGGAGTCGGTCATACGGAGACCGCCTCCAGCGCCTCTTCGAGGGTGAACGCCTTCGCGTACAGCGCCTTGCCGACGATCGCGCCCTCGACACCGGCCGGGACGAGTGAGGAGATGGCCCGCAGGTCGTCGAGCGAGGAGACGCCGCCGGAGGCGACGACGGGCTTGTCGGTGGCGGCACAGACGTCTCTCAGGAGCTCCAGGTTGGGGCCCTGGAGCGTGCCGTCCTTGGCGATGTCGGTGACGACGTAGCGGGCGCAGCCCTCGGAGTCGAGACGGGCGAGCGTCTCGAAGAGGTCGCCGCCGTCACGGGTCCAGCCGCGGCCGCGCAGCGTGGTGCCGCGGACGTCGAGGCCGACCGCGATCTTGTCGCCGTGCTCGGCGATGACCTTGGCGACCCACTCGGGGGTCTCCAGGGCGGCGGTGCCGAGGTTGACGCGGCGGCAGCCGGTGGCGAGGGCGGCGGCGAGCGTGGCGTCGTCGCGGATGCCGCCGGAGAGCTCGACCTTGATGTCCATGGCGCCGGCCACCTCGGCGATGAGCGCCCGGTTGTCACCGGTGCCGAAGGCGGCGTCCAGGTCGACGAGGTGCAGCCACTCGGCGCCGGAGCGCTGCCAGGCGAGTGCGGCTTCCAGGGGGGAGCCGTAGGAGGTCTCGGAGCCGGACTCGCCGTGCACCAGGCGGACCGCCTGGCCGTCGCGGACGTCAACGGCTGGGAGCAGTTCAAGCTTCGGCATTACAGCGTCTCGATCCAGTTGGTCAGCAGCTGGGCGCCGGCATCGCCGGACTTCTCGGGGTGGAACTGGGTGGCCCACAGCGCGCCGTTCTCCACGGCCGCCACGAACCGTTCGCCGTGCGTGGCCCAGGTGACCTTGGGGGCACGGATCTTGGCGTTGGTGACTTCGAGGGACCAGTCGTGCGCCGCGTACGAGTGCACGAAGTAGTACCGGGCCTCGGCGTCGAGTCCGGCGAACAGCCGGGAGTCCTCGGGGGCCTGGACCGTGTTCCATCCCATGTGCGGGACGATGTCGGCCTGGAGCGGGCCGACGGTGCCGGGCCACTCGTCGAGGCCCTCGGTCTCGACTCCGTGCTCGATGCCGCGCTCGAAGAGGATCTGCATGCCGACGCAGATGCCCATGACGGGGCGTCCGCCGGAGAGCCGGCGTCCGATGATCCATTCGCCGCGGGCCTTCTTCAGCCCCTCCATGCAGGCGGAGAACGCACCGACGCCGGGCACCAGCAGCCCGTCGGCGTTCATCGCCGTGTCGAAGTCGCGGGTGATCTCGACGTCGGCGCCGACATGGGCGAGGGCGCGCTCGGCGGACCGGACGTTGCCGAAGCCGTAGTCGAAGACGACGACCTTCTTCTTCGTATCCACGTGTGCTCCCTCAGTCCCAGAGGCCCTGGATCCGCATGACGCCCGCTGCCAGGCACATCACGGAGGCGATCGACAGCAGCACGATGACGCCCTTGGGCATGCCCTGCTTCGAGAAGGAGTAGACCCCGCCGGCCAGGAAGAGGCCGACCAGGATCAGGATGGTGTTGAGGCCGGTCACAGGGCGCCCTTCGTGGAGGGGAGGATGCCGGCCGCGCGGGTGTCGTGCTCGCTGGCGTAGCGCAGGGCCCGGGCGAGCGCCTTGAACTGGCACTCCACGATGTGGTGGGCGTTGCGCCCGTACGGGACGTGGACGTGCAGGGCGATCTGCGCCTGGGCGACGAAGGACTCCAGGATGTGCCGGGTCATCGTCGTGTCGTACTCACCGATCATCGGCGCCATGTTCTCGGGCTCGGTGTGCACGAGGTACGGGCGGCCGGAGAGGTCGACGGTGACCTGGGCGAGCGACTCGTCCAGCGGGACGGTGCAGTTGCCGAAGCGGTAGATGCCGACCTTGTCGCCGAGGGCCTGCTTGAACGCGGCGCCGAGGGCGAGGGCGGTGTCCTCGATGGTGTGGTGCGAGTCGATGTGCAGGTCGCCGTCGGTCTTGACCGTGAGGTCGAACAGTCCGTGGCGGCCGAGCTGGTCGAGCATGTGGTCGTAGAAGCCGACCCCGGTCGCGACATCGACCTTGCCGCTGCCGTCGAGGTTGATCTCGACGAGCACGGAGGTTTCCTTGGTGGTCCGCTCCACTCTTCCTACGCGGGCCTCGCGAGTCATGCGTCGTGCTCCTTCTTCAGTTCGCGTACCGCATCGAGGAACGCGTCGTTCTCTGCCGGGGTCCCTGCGGAGACCCGCAGCCATCCCGGTACGCCGTTGTCCCGGACCAGGACGCCCCGGTCGAGGATGTGCCGCCAGGCGGTGTGGCTGTCGGCGAAGCGGCCGAACTGGACGAAGTTGGCGTCCGAGTCGGTGACGTCGAAGCCTTGGGCGCGCAGCTCGGTGACGATCCGGTCGCGCTCGCCCTTGAGCTGCGCGACGTACCCGAGGAGCGTATCGGTGTGCTCCAGGGCGGCGAGCGCGGTGGCCTGGGTGACGGACGACAGGTGGTACGGGAGCCGCACCAGCTGGACCGCGTCGACGACGGCCGGGTCCGCGGCGAGGTAGCCGAGCCGCAGTCCTGCGGCGCCGAACGCCTTCGACATGGTGCGGGAGAGCACCAGGTGGCGGCGGCCCTCGATCAGCGGGAGCAGCGAGGCGTGGTGGCTGAACTCGCCGTACGCCTCGTCGACCACGACCATCGACGGCCCCGCGGCCTGCGCGGCGTCGTACAGCGCGAGGACGGTCTCGGCGTCGACGGCGGTGCCGGTGGGGTTGTTGGGCGAGGTGATGAAGACGACGTCGGGGCGGCGCTCGGCGATGACCGCGCGGGCCGCGTCGACGTCGATGGTGAAGTCCTCGTTGCGCGGTCCGGAGATCCAGCCGGTGCCGGTGCCGCGGGCGATGAGGGCGTGCATCGAGTACGAGGGCTCGAAGCCGATGGCGGTGCGTCCGGGGCCGCCGAAGGTCTGGAGCAGTTGCTGGAGCACCTCGTTGGAGCCGTTGGCCGCCCACACGTGGGCGCGGGTGACCTCGTGCCCCGCGGTGCGGGTGAGGTAGCGGGCGAGCTCGGTGCGCAGCTCGACGGCGTCCCGGTCGGGGTAGCGGTTGAGGTCGCGGGCGGCCTCGCGGACCCGTTCGGCGATCCGGTCGACGAGTGCGTCGGGGAGCGGGTACGGGTTCTCGTTGGTGTTCAGCCGGACGGGCACGTCGAGCTGGGGGGCGCCGTACGGGGACTGGCCGCGCAGTTCCTCGCGGATCGGGAGGTCGTCCCAGGCGTTGTGCGGGGTGCTGTCGTCCGGCGTGCTGTCGTCCGTCACTGCCGTGCTGTCGTTCGTCACTGCCGTGCTGTCGTTCGTCACTGCTGCGGAACCTTCCACCCGAACCTGGCCTTGAGCGCGGCACCGTGGGCGGGGAGGTCCTCCGCCTCGGCGAGGGTCACCACGTGGTGGGTGACCTCGGCGAGCGCGTCGCGCGTGTAGTCGACGATGTGGATGCCGCGCAGGAAGGACTGCACGGACAGGCCCGAGGAGTGGCAGGCGCAGCCGCCGGTGGGCAGGACGTGGTTGGAGCCGGCGCAGTAGTCGCCGAGCGAGACCGGGGACCAGGGGCCGACAAAGATCGCGCCGGCGTTGCGGACGCGGCCGGCGACGGCCGCCGCGTCGGCGGTCTGGATCTCCAGGTGCTCGGCGGCATACGCGTCGACGACCTTGAGGCCGTCCTCCAGGTCGTTGACCAGGACGATCGCGGACTGGCGGCCGGCCAGCGCGGGCTCGATCCGGTCCGTGACGTGCTTGGTCGCCGCGACCTGCGGCTTCAGCTCGGCCTCGGTCGCTGCGGCGAGCTCCTCCGAGTCGGTGACCAGGACGGCGGCGGCCATCGGGTCGTGCTCGGCCTGGCTGATCAGGTCGGCGGCGACGTGGACCGGGTCGGCGGTGGCGTCGGCGAGGATCGCGATCTCGGTGGGGCCGGCCTCGGCGTCGATGCCGATGCGGCCCTTGAGAAGGCGCTTGGCCGCGGCCACGTAGATGTTGCCGGGGCCGGTGACGAGGTTCACGGGCAGGCAGTCCTCGGTGCCGTACGCGAACATCGCGATGGCCTGGGAGCCGCCGGCCGCGTACACCTCGTCCACCCCGAGCAGGGCGCAGGCGGCGAGGATCGTCGGGTGCGGCAGGCCCCCGAAGTCCTTCTGCGGCGGGGACGCGACGGCGACGCCCTCGACACCCGCCTCCTGGGCCGGGACCACGTTCATCACGACGGAGGACGGGTAGACCGAACGCCCGCCCGGCACGTACAGCCCGACGCGCTCGACGGGCACCCACTTCTCGGTGACGGTGCCACCGGGTACGACCTGGGTGGTGTGGGTGGTGCGGCGCTGCTCGCGGTGGACGAGGCGGGCGCGGCGGATCGACTCCTCCAGGGCGGCGCGCACGGCGGGGTCGAGCTGCTCCAGCGCGCCGGTGATCGCGTCGGCGGGGACGCGGACCGAGACGATCCGTACCCCGTCGAGTTTCTCCCCCCAGTCGATCACTGCCGCCGAGCCACGATGGCGTACGTCCTCGCAGATGGGCCGCACCGTCTCCAGGGCGGCTTCCACGTCGAACTCGGCACGGGGCAGCAGGTCGCGCAGGGCGCCGCCCTCGGGGAGGGCATCGCCGCGCAGATCGATTCGAGAGATCACACCGCAATTCTCTCAGACCGCCTCGGACGCCCGGACGCCCGTATCACTGGCTGATACCCGTCCCCGGTGTCACGGCTGACTATTAGCGTTCACCTGGTCACTCAGAGGGAATAAGGGGATTACCGATTTACGGCTCCGAGCGGAAGGAGCGTCGGTGACCGAACCGCACGACGGGGAATTTCCGGACGGCCTCAGCACGGCAGAGCTGGGCATGTGGCAGTCCTTCCGGACCGGAACCACCTACGACCTGCGCGCCCGTGACGGGGCGCGTGACGATCCCTTCGCCCCCCATGTCTGGGGCCCCGAACGCAGCGTGGAGGCCCGGGTCGTCGCCCGGCTGCTGCTGAGCGGTCCGCGGCCCCGGCCGGGCCGGGTGGCGGCGCTGAAGCTCCGGGGGCTGCTGATCACGGGCCGGCTCGACCTCGCGGGCGGACGCGTCGATCCGTACGTGGAGCTGACGGGCTGCCGCTTCGAGGAGGAGGTCCTGCTGCCCGAGTGCCACTTCACGACGCTGAGGCTGGTCGGGTGCGCGATCCCGCGGCTGGAGGCGGCCCGGCTGCGCACCGAGGGCGACCTGCATCTGCCGCGTTGCCGGGTCGAGCGCGGCATCCGGCTCACGGACGCCCAGATCGGTACGGACCTGCTGATCAGCCAGATCGACATCGGCCCCGACCGGCAGGGGCGGGCACTCATCGGTGACGGGCTCACGGTCGCCCAGGACCTGCAGGCCGAGATGATCGAGACGCTCGGTGAGCTGAGCCTGCGCGGGGCGAAGGTGGGCGGTTCGCTGAGTCTGCGCGGCAGCCGGCTGCGGGCGACACAGGGACGCCGCGCGCTGAACGCCCCGCAGCTGAGTGTGGAGCGGACGCTGTACATGAGCGAGGCCTGGGTCAGCGTGGACACGGGGAACCAGGGCACCACTCCCCCGTACGGCATCGCCACCTCCCCGACACCGGCCCACGGCACCCGTTCGCAGGTCTTCCGGTGCCGGGGCGGGGTCCGGCTGGACGACGGGCGGTTCGGTGACGCGGTCGATCTGCACAAGGCCGTCTTCGTGCTGGCCGGCCACGAGGAGCTGTCGCTGCGCCGGATAGTCGCTCCGGAACTGCGCTTCAACCCGGAGCGCCCGGCGCACGGCCGGGTGGTGCTCAACGGGGCGAAGGTCGTCACGCTCATCGACGTGTCGACCAGCTGGCCGGGCCCGGGCGGTCTGGCGATGGGCGGTTTCGTGTACGAGAACCTCGTCCCGTACGGGCACTTCCCGCTCTCCCGGCGTCTGGAGTGGGTGTCGGCCGCGACCCCGGAGTACGTGCCGGAGCCGTACGAGCGGCTGGCGACCGTGCTCCGTAACAGCGGGGAGGACGCGGACGCCCGCGAGGTGCTGCTGGCCAAGCAGCGGCGCCGCCGGGAGACGCTGCCGCCCGCCGCGAAGCTCTGGGGCTTCGTACAGGACTGGACGGTGGCGTACGGCTACCGGCCGGGGCGGGCCGCGGTGTGGATGGCGGTGCTGTGGGCGGCGGGAACGGTGGCGTTCTCACGGTACGAACCGACGTCGATCAAGGGCAGTGAGCATCCGGAGTGGAATCCCGCGCTGTACGCGCTGGATCTGCTGGTGCCGGTGATCAACCTCGGCCAGGACGGGTACTGGCGGCTGGCGGGCGGCTGGCAGTGGATCGCGGCCGCCCTGGTCCTGCTGGGTTGGATACTGGCCACCACCGTCGCGGCCGGCGCCTCACGGCTGCTGCGGCGCGGCTGACCGGGGGTGTGCGGCCCGCCGGGAGCACCCGGGCCGCGCTCCCTTGTACCGACCGGCCCGGCGGCGGCCGAACGGACGTGCTCCACCATCGGACGCACTGCCGATCCCTCGACCCAGGAACGACAGGAACAGGCCAGATTCCACGCATTCCTTTACTCTTTCTTGGCCCCGTTCAGGGCAACCCATCCACTCGGCACCAAAGTTTCACAGCACCCCCCTGGCGCCGTCCCGACCAGCGCTTTTCAATGGTCTGCACCATGCCTTTCCTCCGCGCTCTGCTCCGTACCGCGCGCGTGATCCGGCACACCCCGGAGATGTCCGCCGGGTTGCCCGCGGACCATGCGGTGATGCTCGACGCCCCTGACGAGCGGCTCTCGCCCGCGCTGGTGGCCGCCGCCGTCGGAGAGTACGAACCGGCGGCGAAACTTCTGGCGACGTCCCGGGACGCCACCGAGTGGGAGAGCCGGGACCGCTATCTGAACCGGCTCGTCGCCTTCGCCCGCAACCGGGACGGCTGGCTCCGCGACTGGCTGGCCGCCGCTCCGCACGACCCCGACGCGATCCTCGTCAAGGCCCAGCTCGCGGTCGAGCGGGCCTGGGAGTCACCGGCCCGCGCCGAGCAGCTGCGCGCGGTCGGGCCGATGATCACGGCGGCGGCCGAGAGCGATCCACGCGATCCGGTGCCCTGGCGTCTGGCCCTGGACCACGCCCGCGGCACGCATGCCACGCACACGACGTTCGAGGCGCTGTGGGAACAGGCCATACAGCGCTCCACGCACCATTACGGCTGCCATGTCGCCGCCCTCCAGTACCTCTCCGCCGCCTGGTACGGCTCGCACCGCGAGTGCTTCGACTTCGCCGAGCGGGCCGCCGAGGACTCGCAGCCCAGCTCCCTGGTGCAGGCGCTGCCGCTGCGGGCCGCCTTCGCGGTGCTGACCGAGGGACCGGGGGCCGGGTTCACATCGGTGCAGGAGGAGCGGATCGACGCGGCGGCGGATCTGGCGATCTCGCTGTCCGGCGCCTTCGCGCCGGGCGACCCGTGGCCGGCCGAGGTGCGCAATCTGCTCGCGTACGTGCTGGTGGCGCGTGGGCGCTGGCACGAGGCGCTGGAACAGTTCCGGCAGATCGGACCCCACGCGACGTCGTTCCCGTGGGCCTCGGTGTCCGACGATCCGCTCGGCAGGTTCCTCGACGCACGGGACGGAGTACGGCTCCGGGTGGCCTCCGGAACACCACTCGGCCACCGGGCCGACCGGGGACGGGCGCGCGGCCATTACGCTTGACCGTTGTGACCACCGCTCGCCTGCCTCTGTTTCCGCTGAACGCGGTGCTGTTCCCCGGCCTCGTGCTGCCCCTGAACGTCTTCGAGGCGCGTTATCGCGCCATGATGCGCGAGCTGCTGAAGACCGCTGAGGACGAACCGCGCCGCTTCGCCGTGGTCGCCATCCGGGACGGCCGCGAGACCGCCCCGACGGGCTCGGGCATGCCGGACGCGATGACGGCGCCCGTCGAGCGCGGCCCGGCGGACGGCTTCGGCCCCGACCCGGTCCAGACGTTCCACCGGGTCGGCTGCATCGCCGACGCGGCGAAGATCCGGGAGCGTTCGGACGGCAGCTTCGAGGTCCTGGCGACCGGCACCAGCCGGGTGAAGCTCTTGTCCGTGGACGCGAGCGGCCCGTTCCTCACCGCCGAGGTCGAAGAGCTGGAGGAGGATCCGGGCGAGGAGGCGGAGGCGCTCACCGAGGGCGTCCTGCGGGCCTTCCGCAGCTACCAGAAGCGGCTGGCGGGCGCGAGCGAGCGTTCCCTGACCACGGGCGCGGACCTGCCCCACGAGCCGTCGGTCGTCTCGTACCTGGTCGCCGCCGCAGCGGTCCTCGACGTCCCCGCGAAGCAGCGGCTGCTCCAGGCCCCGGACACCGCGACGCGGCTCCGCGAGGAGCTGACGATCCTGCGCAAGGAGACCGCCGTCATCCGCCATCTCCCGTCGCTGCCGTCCGTGGACCTCACCCGCGCCCCGACCCACCCCAACTGAGCGACCGGAGGGCCCCTCCCCCGTGGCGAAGAAGCCGAAGAAGCAGCCCCAGTCGGGCGGCACCCCCGCGACGGTCGCGCTGACCGCGGCGGGCACGGAGTTCACCGTGCACGCGTACGAGCACGACCCCGCGTCGGCCTCCTACGGCGAGGAGGCGGCCGAGGCCCTCGGCGTCTCCCCCGACCGGGTCTTCAAGACCCTGGTCGCCGACGTCGACGGCCGCCTGACGGTCGCGGTCGTCCCCGTGGCGGGCTCGCTGGACCTGAAGGCCCTGGCCTCGGCGGCCGGCGGCAAGCGCGCCACCATGGCGGACCCGGCGGCCGCGGAGCGCACCACGGGCTACGTACGCGGCGGCATCTCGCCCCTGGGCCAGCGCAAGCGGCTGCCCACCGTGCTGGACGCGTCGGCGCGGTCGCACACGACGATCTGCGTATCGGCGGGCCGCCGCGGCCTGGAGGTCGAACTGTCCCCCCAGGACCTGGCCGCCCTGACGAACGCGGTATTCGCCCCGATCGGCCGGACCTGACCCCTCCGCGAGCCACCGGCCCCGTCGCACCGGTTCCGTCCTCAAACGCCGGACGGGCTGGGTGTGCGGGCGCCAGGACTGGGCGAAATCCAGGGGGCCGGGAAACCCAGCCCGTCCGGCGTTTGAGGACCGGGGTCCGGGGCGGAGCCCCGGTTACGGGAAGGGGCGGGTAGGGGAAAGGCCCCGCGCAGCGGCCCCGCTCACGCAGACGGACCGGGCTGCGGCGGCCCTTCCTCGGGCGAGGTCGAGGGCGAGGACGACGGCGCGGGCCCAGACGACACAGGCCCAGGCCCGGACGGAGGCCCAGACGGCCCAGGCCCAAACGCCACGCCCCCCGAGGACCCCCCGTACACCCCCCACTCCGGCTCCGGATCCCGCGGCCCGAACATCGCCGTCAACCCCAGATGCACGGCCATCGCCGCCAGCGACCACGCCAGCAACGCCCCCTTCGCGTGCAGTTCCAGCGGCGCGTCGAAGATCACGCCCTTGCCGACCTCACGCGCGTGGGCCACCACGTCGTCGGTCGGTCCCAGCCAGGTGCCGAGCTGCCACGCCACGACCGAGCCGAGTACGCCGCCCACCGCGAGAGCCGCCACGAGGGCGATCCCGCCCTTCCGGTGGAACCAGAAGACCAGTCCCGCGGACACCGCGCCGAAGGCGAGCGCGAGCAGCGCGAACGTGCCGTCGGCGCCGATCGCCTCCTCGCCCTCGCTGTCGCTGAGGAAGACAGCCGTGTCGTCGGAGATCAACGGAACCCGCGGCGCCAGCCACACCCAGAGCAGCCCGAGCGCGACCCCGGCGACCGTCACGGCGACGGCGACCAGTGCCGCCCGGCGCAGTTCCGCACGGAGTTCCCCCTCCTCCGGCGACTGCAACAGGGTCCCGAGGTGGGAACCGCCGGGACCGCCCCTTTGCGGCGGCTTCTGCCACGGGTCGTGGGGCGAGGGCTGGTGCGGCGGCGTCAGAGGTGCTGTCACCGTGCCATCGTGCCAGGCGTCCCTGTGGCTCGCCTCACCGGACCGCTGCCCTGCGGTACGCCCAGGTCGCCACGGCGAGCGAGAGGACGCCCACGACGGCGCAGACCGCGAGATCGAGGGCGATGACGGCCCAGTCGGGGTGGGCGTCGAAGGACCGGGAGAGCGCCTCGACACCGTACGTGGACGGCAGCAGGTCACGGGCCCAGCCGATCGGCTCCGGCAGCCGGGCCGCCGGGAGCACGCCCAGCAGCAGTGCCGCGGACATGCCGAGCTGCCCCAGCAGGGTGGCGATCTCCTGCCGCGGCGCGAGCAGCCCGAGGGCGGCGCCGAGCCCGGCCAGGGCCGCCCCGGAGAGCGGGATGACGGCGACGAGCACCCACAGGTGGGTCATCGGCAGCCCGAACAGCACGCTGCCGGTCACGGCCGTCACGATCGTGCCGGGCACGGTGAAGGAGGCGTACGCCCCGGCCGCACCGAGCACCACGGCGGCGGGCGGCACCGGCAGGGTCGCGTAGTGGTCGAGTCCACCGCCGGCCCGCAGCTGCCCGAAGTACTGGGCGAGCAGGTTCAGCGCGACGAAGGCGACGACCAGGACGCTGGACCCGGCCACCACGGCGCGGGCCTCGGCGCCCCCGTCCACGACCCCGCGCATCAGGACCATGATCCCGACGGACTGGAAGGTCGCCACGAAGAGCAGCGGAATGCGGGCGACCCGGGCCCGGGACAACTGGGCCCGGTAGACCGCGGCGAGCGAGGGGAAGAGCCGGGCGCGCGGCGCGAGCGGCGCGGGCACCGGGCCCTGCGCGCCGTCGTCGTCACGCCCCGTCCGGCCCGGCTGCCCGGCCTGCCCGGACGCCGCTTCCGCAGGAACGATGCTCGTCACCTGGCGTTGCTCCTGTTCGGTACCTGTCCGGCCGCACACCCGCACCGGTCCACCTCGGCCGCTTCGGCCACCGCGCTGCTCCCGCTCATGACTTGACCAGCCCCTTGGCGGCGTCCCCGCCGAGGGCCAGGTAGACGTCCTCCAGGCTGGGTGTCGCCAGGGTGAAGTCGTCCAGCGCGGCGAAGGCGGCGCCCCCGGTCACGGCGGCGACCGCGGCCCGCGCCTCGTCGGGCCCCAGACGCAGCACCCAGCGGCGCCCGGACTCCTGCGCGGACGCCCGCAGCGCGGCGACCTCGGGTACGTCCAGCGGCGCACGCTCGCGCCACACCAGTTCCACCCGGACCTCGCCCGCGACCCGTTCCTTGAGCCCGGCCGGGGTGTCGCAGGCGATGACCTTGCCTCGTTCCATGACGGCGACCCGGTCGAGGACGGTCTCGGCCTCGATCACGTTGTGGGTGACCAGCAGCACCGTCGCACCGCGTTCGGCCCGTCGCCGGTCGACGGCGGCCCAGACGGCGCGCCGGGCCACCGGGTCCATGCCGGTCGTCGGCTCGTCGAGGATGAGCACCGGCCGCTCCCCGACCAGCGCGGCCGCCACACAGGCGAGCCTGCGCTGCCCGCCGGAGAGCTTCTTCAGCGGCCGGCCGGCGATCTCGCCGAGGCCGAGTTCGTCGAGCACCGCGTCGCGTTCGGCCCGGGCCTCGCGCACCGGCAGGCCGCGCAGCCGTCCGGTGGTCTCGGCGGCGAGCCCCACGGTCAGCTCGTCGAGCGCGGTCGACTCCTGCCCGAGGTAGCCGATCAGCCGCGAGGCCCGTTCCGGGTGACGGACGAGGTCGTGGCCCAGCATGTCGACGCTGCCCGAGTCGGGCCGCATCAGTCCGGTGAGCTGTCGTACGAGGGTGGACTTGCCGGCGCCGTTGGGGCCGAGCAGTCCGAAGATCTCACCGCGCCGGATGTCCAGGCTGATGCCGTCGGTGGCACGCACCTCGGGTGTGCCGGGGGCTCCGCGCCGACCCCGGACCGCGGGATAGGTCCTGACCAGATCACGCACCGCGCACACGGTGCCGTTAGCCGTCTGCGCCTGTGCTGTGCCCGTACTCACGAGGTACGAGGGTACGGGGTCCGGGGACCCGCATTACGCCCGGGGCCGCACCGATCGGACATCAACGCGGCGGGCACCGGCCGGGTTGAGTGCCTCGGGTACCGATGCGGGCTCAGTCCCCGGACGCCGCCGCGCTCGTGGGTTTGCCGGCGCCGGGGGCCTGCCGGTCGGGCGCCGGGCCGTGCTCCGCCGCGGCCCGCACATCGATCTCGCGCCAGAAGCCCGCCCGGATCGCGTACCGGTCGTGCTCGTCGATCTGGTCGTCCTTGTGGGCGAGCAGTCCGAAGCGCGCGGCGTACCGCAGGAGCTCGCCGTCGATGCGGTGCGGGATGCGCGGGTACATGGTGGACAGCTTCTGCAGGTGGACGGTCTCCGGCAGGCGTTCCATCCAGCGCCGGGCGAAGACCTGCCCCACCTCGAAGGGGTCTCCGCCGACCGTGGTGATGTCCTCCTCCCGGTCCGCCCAGCGCTGCTCGGCGCTGGTGACCTGGGCGAGCGTCGGCAGGGACGCGGTCTCGGGAGGCTCACCGAGGGGGCCGCCGCGCTCCACCCATCCGCGGTCGGAGGACCAGCGCAGGGTCGCGTTGGCGGGCGGCGGGGCCGGGTGCTGCCGGTCCGCCTGGACGCCGGGGCCGCGCAGGGCGCCCGCGAGGTCCTTCGGGGTGGGGACTCCTCTGCCGCCGTGGCCGTGCGCGGTGGGGCCGGTGTCCTCGTCGGGCGGTGCGGACGTGCCGGTGCGGGCGGCTTCGGCCTGGGCCTCCGAGGCCCGCTCGGCGGAGGCCGCGAGGGCCGCCTCGGGCAGGGGCGCGGAGAGGATCGCGGCGATCTCGGGGCGCGGGACGGGAGGCGGGGCGCAGGCGCCGCCGGTCTCCTTGGCCCGTACGGCCTGGGTGATCCAGGCCCGGTCCAGCACGCGCCGCTCGTCGGCCTCGGCGACCAGGTCCTCGGACTGGTTGTAGTCGCCGTCGGCGGCCTGGACGGCCCAGAGGTGGACGGCGACGCCGTGTTCCTTGGCGGACATCAGACCGGGCAGCAGATCGCCGTCGCCGGTCACCAGGACGACGTCCGAGCAGGCCCGGTTCCTGGCGAGCTCGGTGAGCTCGGCGTGCATCGCCGCGTCGACGCCCTTCTGCGCCCACCGTCCGTCACTGCGGGTGAGGGCGCCCAGCCGTACCGTCACCCGCGGCATGACGCGCAGCCTGCGGTGTTCGGGCTGCGGTACGCGGTCGGGGGCGCCGTCGAACCAGTAGATCCGCAGCAGCGGCTGTTCCGTATCGGCCTCGGCCCGCTCGCGCAGCCCCTGGATCAGGGCCGCGTGGTCGACGGTGATGCGGGAACGGGCGGGCTCTCCGGCCAGCAGGCTCGCGGCTGCGCCCAGCAAGTAGCCGGCGTCCACCAGGACGACGCAACGGTCCACGCGTTCCACCCTCTTCCAGGAATTCGGGAACGGGTTCAGCGGGTCCGGTCTTCGGGAACGAGCGGATCCGCTTACTCAGGGTTTCCTTCGAGTCTGCCCGACCACGCGAGGGTTAACGGCCGGAACTCGATCATCGGCGTGGCGGATCGGGAAAACGGCGCATCATACCCCCTCGCTACGCACGGTAATGATCCAACATGCGATGTATATCCGATTATGTGAATCTGACAGCGGTCCTGGCCCCGAGAGTCCCCCTAGGAGGAACACCATGGCCAAGAACAAGAACCGCAAGCAGGGCAGCCAGCAGGAGCGCGCGTCAGAGTCGGAGCGCGGTGCTCAGGAGGCACGGTCCACGGCTTTCGAGTCGCAGAACCAGCCCCAGGCGCAGTCCCAGGGCAGCCCTGCCGATGTTGCGCGTAAGCATCAGCGGCGCTTCGGCCACAACTGACCGGACTTCTCCGGTACGGCCACAGGCCGGTAGCCGAGAGGGGCGCACCCGCTTCCGCGGGGCGCCCCTCTCGTGCGTGTGGGTGCGGGCAGCGGCTCAGCCGGCCAGGCAGGACGGGCCGAGCAGCACCTTCAGGTCACCGAAGAGCGCCGGGTCCGCCTTCACCCGGTGCCGGTCGAGCCGGAGGACCGTGGTCTTGCGGGGGCCCTGGAGCCTGATCCGTACCTCGGTGTCGCCCCGGTGGCTGTTGAGCACCTCGCCGAGCCGGCTGACCATGGGCGGGGTGATCTTGACGGTGGGGATGGTCAGGATCACGGGTGCGTTGGTGCCCGCGTTCGAGATGTCCGGGACCTGCATCTCCATGGCGACCAGCCGAGGCACGTCCTCGCGCTTGTCGAGCCGCCCCTTGACGAAGACGACGGTGTCCTCGACGAGCTGGGTGGAGACCAGCTGGTAGGTGGCCGGGAAGAACATGCACTCGATGGAACCGGCCAGGTCCTCGACGGTGGCGATGGCCCAGGCGTTGCCCTGCTTGGTCATCTTGCGCTGGAGGCCGGAGATGATGCCGCCGATGGTCACGATCGCGCCGTCGCTGTGCTCGCCGCCGGTGAGCTGCGAGATCGCCGCGTCGGACTTGTCGCTCAGGATGTGCTCGATACCGAAGAGCGGGTGGTCGGAGACGTAGAGCCCGAGCATCTCGCGCTCCTGGGCCAGCAGGTAGGACTTCTCCCACTCGATGTCGGAGAACTCCACGTCGAGCCCGAAGCCCGGCTCGTCGCTGTCCTCCTCGCCGCCGCCGAAGAGGTCGAACTGCCCCTCGGCCTCCTTGCGCTTGACCTGTACCACGTTGTCGATCATGGGCTCGTGGTGCGCGACGAGGCCCTTGCGGGTGTGGCCCATCTCGTCGAAGGCCCCGGCCTTGATGAGCGATTCCACGGTCCGCTTGTTGCAGACGACCGCCTCGACCTTGTCGAGGAAGTCGGGGAAGCTGCTGTACTTCCCCTTCGCCTTGCGGCACCGGATGATCGAGTCGACGACGTTCTGGCCGACGTTACGGATGGCCGTCAGCCCGAAGAGGATGACGTCGTCACCCTGGGCGGCGAAGTTGGACTCCGACTCGTTGACGTTCGGCGGGAGCACCTTGATGCCCATGCGCCGGCACTCGTTGAGGTAGACCGCCGACTTGTCCTTGTCGTCCTTGACCGAGGTGAGCAGCGCCGCCATGTACTCGGCGGGGTAGTTCGCCTTGAGGTATCCGGTCCAGTAGGTGACCAGGCCGTACGCGGAGGAGTGCGCCTTGTTGAAGGCGTAGCCGGCGAACGGGACCAGTACGTCCCACAGCGCCTTGATCGCGGCGTCGGAGAAGCCGTTCTTCTTGGCGCCGGCCTCGAACAGGACGAAGTTCTTCGCCAGCTCGTCGGCCTTCTTCTTGCCCATCACGCGGCGCAGGATGTCGGCCTCGCCGAGCGAGTACCCGGCGACGATCTGGGCGGCCTTCTGCACCTGCTCCTGGTACACGATCAGGCCGTAGGTGAGGCCGAGGACCTCCTTGAGCGGCTCCTCCAGCTCCGGGTGGATCGGAGTGATCTCCTGGCGGGCGTTCTTGCGCTCGGCGTAGTTCGTGTGCGAGTTCATACCCATCGGGCCCGGCCGGTACAGGGCCGAGACGGCGGAGATGTCCTCGAAGTTGTCGGGCTGCATCTGGCGCAGCAGGGAGCGCATGGGCCCGCCGTCGAACTGGAACACCCCGAGCGTGTCACCGCGGCAGAGCAGTTCGTACGTCTTCGGGTCGTCCAGCGGCAGCGCCAGCATCTCCAGGTCGACGCCCTTGTTGGACTTCACCATCTTGATGGCGTCGTCCATGATCGTCAGGTTGCGCAGCCCCAGGAAGTCCATCTTCAGCAGGCCGAGCGACTCGCACTGCGGGTAGTCCCACTGCGTGATGGTGACGCCGTCTGAGTGCCGCACCCAGACCGGGGCGTGGTCGACGATCGGCTCGCTGGACATGATGACTCCGGCGGCGTGCACGCCCATCTGCCGGACCAGGCCCTCGACGCCCTTCGCGGTGTCGATGACCTTCTGGACGTCCGGCTCGTTCTCGTACATCCCCCGGATCTCGCCGGCCTCGCTGTAGCGCGGGTGCTTGGGGTCGGTGATGCCGTTGAGGTCGATGCCCTTGCCGAGGACGTCGGCGGGCATGGCCTTGGTGAGCCGGTCACCCATCGCGTACGGGTAGCCGAGGACGCGGGCGGAGTCCTTGATCGCGTTCTTGGCCTTGATCTTGCCGTAGGTGCCGATCATGGCGACCTTGTCGGCGCCGTACTTCTCCGTGACGTACCTGATCACCTCGACGCGCCTGCGCTCGTCGAAGTCGATGTCGACGTCGGGCATGGAGACGCGCTCGGGGTTGAGGAAGCGCTCGAAGATCAGTCCGTGCTCGATCGGGTCGAGGTCGGTGATGCCCATCGCGTACGACACGATCGAACCGGCGGCGGAGCCTCGGCCGGGACCGACCGCGATGCCGTTGTTCTTGGCCCACATGATGAAGTCGGCGACGACCAGGAAGTACCCCGGGAACCCCATCTGGATGATGATGTCCATCTCGTACTCGACCTGCTTCTGCCGGTCGTCGGGGACGCCGCCCGGGAAGCGGCGGTCCATCCCGACGCGGACCTCCTCCTGGAACCAGGTGATCTCCGTGTAGCCGTCCGGGATGTCGAACTTCGGCATCAGGTCGCGCTTCTCGAACATCCCGGCGGTGTCGATCTGCTGCGCGACCAGCAGGGTGTTGGCGCAGCCCTCCTGCCAGGCGTCCGAGGAGTCGACGGCGTACATCTCTTCCGCCGTTTTGAGGTAGTAGCCGGTGCCGTCGAAGCGGAAGCGGTCCGGGTCGGAGAGGTTCTTGCCGGTCTGGATGCAGAGCAGCGCGTCGTGCGCGGTCGCCTCGCTGGCGTAGGTGTAGTGCGAGTCGTTCGTCACGAGCGGCGGGATGTTCAGCTTCTTGCCGATTTCGAGGAGCCCGTCACGGACCCGGCGCTCGATCTCGATGCCGTGGTCCATCAGCTCCAGGAAGTACTTGCCCTCGCCGAAGATGTCCTTGTAGTCGGAGGCCGCCCGGACCGCCTCGTCGAACTGTCCGAGCCGCAGCCGGGTCTGCACCTCGCCGGAGGGGCAGCCGGTGGACGCGATCAGGCCCTCGGACCACTGGGAGATGGTCTCCTTGTCCATGCGCGGCCACTTCTGCAGCCAGCCCTCGGCGTAGGCGTCCGAGGACAGCTTGAAGAGGTTGTGCAGCCCCTTGGCGTTCGACGCCCAGATCGTCTTGTGGGTGTAACCACCCGAACCGGAGACGTCGTCGCGCTTCTGGTGCGGCTGCCCCCACTGGATCTTCCGCTTGTGCTTGCGCGACTCCGGAGCGACGTACGCCTCGATCCCGATGATCGGCGTCACATTCGCCTTGACGGCCGAATGGAAGAAGTCGTACGCGCCGTGCAGGTTGCCGTGGTCCGTCATCGCGATATGGGACATGCCCATGTCGTTGCAGGCCTCGAACATGTCCTTGAGCCGCGCGGCACCGTCCAGCAGCGAGTACTGGGTGTGGACGTGAAGGTGCGTGAAAGGCGGCTTGGTCACGGCGCTGTGCCTCCGGGGGGAAGTCGAGGGGGACAGCGTGGAAGTCTACGTCTCCGAGGTGACAAGCGACGGGCACTCCGCGATACGGTCGCGCGTTGGAAGGGCGAGGACACCCGCCCCTTTTGTCATGTACGTCGTCACGCAGGCCAGGTACCAGGAGGCACCCAGAGATGTCGGACACGCAGACCGGCGCAGCGCAGCGCGGGGAGCAGATCCTCGAGGTCTTCGACACCGCTTTCGGTGAGCTGCTGGCCGCCGATCCGGCTGCCTTCCGCGTGAAGTTCCGCAAGATGGCGGGCTCCGCCTTCGCCTTCTACCGGGGCACGGCGTGTCTCTTCTACAACGACCTGGAGCGGGAGCGGCACGGCGGCCCGTACCTGGACGAGCGCACCGGCCGGGTGTGGATCCACGGCGATCTGCACGCGGAGAACTTCGGCACGTATATGGACGCCAACGGGCGCCTGGTCTTCAACGTGAACGATTTCGACGAAGCATATGTGGGCCCCTTCACCTGGGACCTGAAGCGCTTCGCCGCCTCCGTCGCCCTGGTCGGTTACGCGAAGGCGCTGGGCGACGACCAGATCACCGAGCTCGTCCGGGTCTACGCGGCGGCCTACCGCGAGCGTATCCACGCGCTGGCGACGGGCGCGAAGAACGACGAGGTGCCGCCGTTCACGCTCGACACCGCCGACGGCCCGCTGCTGGGCGCCCTGCGCGTCGCCCGGTCGCTGACCCGGTTCTCGCTGCTCGACTCGATGACCGAGATCCGTGACTTCGAGCGCAGGTTCGCGGAGGGCGGCGGTTCGATCGACCTGGACGCGGCGACGCGCTACAAGGTCCTCGCCGCGTTCGACGGCTATCTGGAGACGCTGCCGGAGTCGAGCCTGACCCGCCCGGACTCCTACCGGGTCAAGGACGTCGTCGGCCGCCGCGGGATCGGCATCGGATCGGCCGGGCTGCCCTCGTACAACATCCTTCTGGAGGGCAACAGTGACGCCCTGGAGAACGATGTCGTGATCTATCTCAAGCAGGCGCAGACCCCTGCCGTCTCCCGTCACATCACGGACGCAGCGGTGCGGAGCTACTTCCAGCACGAGGGGCACCGCACGGTCATCTCGCAGCGTGCCCTGCAGGCACACGCCGACCCGTGGCTGGGCTGGACGGAGCTGGACGGGGCCGGGCAGCTGGTCGCCGAGGTGTCGCCGTACGCGGTCGATCTGGACTGGTCGGACATCGACGAGCCCGAGGAGATCGCGGCGGTCGTCGCCGACCTCGGCAGGGCGACGGCGACGATGCACTCCGCGGCGGACGACGAGAGCGGCCACTCCCTGGTGCCGTTCTCCACCGAGCGGGCGATCGACGCGGCGATCGCGGCGGACGAGGACGGCTTCGGGGACCTGCTGGTGGACTTCGCCCACAGCTACGGGGCCCGGGCGCGCGCGGACCACCAGATCTTCGTGGACCTCTTCCGCAACGGCCGCATCCCGGGGCTGTAAGCCTTCCCACAGCGCAGCGGTCCTTTAGGGGTGGCTTACAGGTTCGCATGCGACACTCCCTGACGATGGACATCTCCGGGACGCAGCTCAGAGTCGTACGCGCGGCGCTTTTCACAGCGCTCGTCGTGACGCTCTCCGCTGCCTCCCATGTGCTGCTCTCCCGGGTCCCACTGCCGCTGACCCTCGTCGCCGTGCTGGCCGCCGCCGTCTTCGCGGCGGCCTACGCGCTGGCCGGCCGCGAGCGCGGCTTCGGAGCCATCGCCGGACTGCTGGTGCCCATGGAGCTGGCCGCGGACACCGTCTTCACCACCGGCCAGCACCTCTGTTACGGCGCGGCGGGCGGCCCGATCGCGGGGCCGCTGCGGTCGGTCGGCGTCGATGTGCTGTGCGGCGGCGGTGACGTCGGGACGGGCGCGCCGGGGCTCGCCGGCGTCGGCGAGGTGGGCACCCCGCTGGCCTCGGTGACCGCGGGCGGTCACGGCGCGGCCGCGCTGCTGGCCTCGCCCGGCCCGCTCGTGCCGTGGCTGCTGCTGGCCGCCCATGTGACGGTCGGGCTGCTCGCCGCCGCCTGGCTGCACCGCGGTGAGCTGGCGCTCGCCGGGCTGCTGGGCGCGTTCGCCCTGCTGGCGTTCCGGCCGCTGCTGATCGCGGTGGCCGTGGCGGGGGCGGCCCGCCGCTCCGTACGCCTCAAGATCCCCGCCAGCGGCCCCGGCCCCCATCTGCTCGTCCACGCACGCCTCCTGGTGCACTCCGTGGGACGGAGGGGACCGCCGCGCTCGGCCTGCGCCACCGCCTGAGCACGCAAATCCCTGACGACGTACGACCACGCACCCCACGGAGAACCGATCATGAGCAAGCGCAACAGCCAGGCCAACAAGTCCGCCGCCCGCGAGCGGCTGCGCGAGGAGCGCGAGCGCCAGGCCAAGAAGGACAGGACCCGCCGCCAGGTCGTCGTCGCCGTGTCCGTCGTCGCCGCTCTCACGGTCATCGGGGGCGGCGCCTACGGCGTGATGCAGCTGAACAAGCCCGGCCACTGGGACGAGGCCGGTGACGCCAAGAACGTCACCGCGCCGAAGAACACCTCGGGCGAGAACGGCACGACCGTGGTGGTCGGCAAGTCGACCGCCAAGAAGACCCTGGAGCTGTACGAGGACTCCCGCTGCCCGATCTGCGCCACGTTCGAGCAGACGGTCGGTGAGACCGTCCACAAGGACGTCGACGCCGGCAAGTACAAGGTCAAGTACGTCGGCGCCACGTTCATCGACAACAGCGACAACGGCGAGGGCTCGAAGAACGCGCTGAGCGCCCTGGGCGCCGCGCTGAACGTGAGCCCCGAGGCCTTCCTCGACTACAAGTACGCCCTCTACTCCGCGAAGTACCACCCGCAGGAGACGGAAGACAAGTTCAAGGACGACTCGTACCTGATCAAGGTCGCCGACACGGTCGACGCGCTGAAGGGCAATGACACCTTCCAGAAGAACGTCAAGGACGGCACGTACGACGCCTGGGCGATGAAGATGTCCGCCGCCTTCGACAAGAGCGGTGTCCAGGGCACGCCCACGCTGAAGATGGACGGCAAGGCACTGACCGGCTCGGACAACAAGAACGCCCCGATGACGGTGGCGGACTTCAACACCGCGATCACCGCCGCGCTGAAGGGCTGACCGGCCCGATGCGAACGGGCGGGTGAACCCATGGGGTTCACCCGCCCGTTCGCGTACGCCGAGCGCACCGACCGTCCGGATCCGGCCACCGCCGGCCGTGTTGACGGCGGGTGGATGGGCAACGGCGACTACATCTCCGATACTCCCGCGGAGAAGAGTGCCGCGTTCGAGTGCCCGCCCGGGCACGACACCCGCGCAAACAGGACGCTCGTCGACACCCGATCCACAACTTCGTGACTCCTCCCCGCCCTGGGGGGCGGGGCTTCTCGCTATGCCGTGTTGGCGTGGCGACGGACCAGCCCGGCCCGTAGGACGTTGAGTGCCCCGACCTCGTCGGCATGGGCCTGGTGGCCGCAGTCGACGCAGTGGAACTTCTCCTGTGTGGGCCGGTTCTCCTTCGCGGTGTGCCCGCATGCGGGACACGTACGGGAGGTGTTGCGGGGGTCCACGGCCATCACTTCCCGCCCGGCACTCTCAGCCTTCGCGTTCAGGATCGTCAGGAACACCCCCCATCCGGCATCAGCGATCGAACGGTTCAACCCGGCCTTGGCGACCGCCCCGTTCGGCAAGAACACGCCCGGCGTCATGGGGTCGGGTTTCGGTGCGGGGGCCTTGCTCATGTTGCGGATCGTGAGGTCTTCGTGCGCGATGAAGTCGTGCTCGCGGACCAGGGTGAGCGCGGTCTTGTGTGCGTGTTCGAGCCGCCGACGCCGCACCTTGCCATGCAGGGCCGCGACCTTCTCCACCGCCCGCTGATGGTTACGGGTGCGGTCCCTGACCCTGCACCGGGGGAACCGGGACAGGGCCCGCTGCGCGGCCTCCAGCCTGGCGGCGGCCTTGCGGGCGTGGCGCGGGTTGGGGAAGTGGACGCCGTTGGAGTCGGTGAGGAACGAGGCGATACCCAGGTCGATGCCGATGTCGGAACCGGTCGCGGGCAATGGTTCGGGCAGGGGCTGGTCGACGGTGATCACGACGAACCATTTACGGCCCTCGCGTTTCACGCTGACGGTCCTGACCTTGCCGACCACCGGGCGGTGCTGGTTGACCCTGACGTGCCCGACGCCCTGGAAGCGGACCCGGGTGACGGGGGCGTGCGGGGTGGAGTCCCAGCGGCAGCCGTCGCCGTCCCGGGGAAAGTCCACCGTGTCGAACCAGTTCACCCCTCGAAAGCGCGGGTATCCGGGCTTGTCCCCGGCCTTGACCCGGCGGAAGAACGCGGTAAACGCCTTGTCCAGCCTTCGAAGCGCGGCCTGCTGGGAGCTGAACGACCAGCGACCCTGACGCTCGGGATCGAAGGCCCGGATGTCCCTGAGCTGCCCGGACTGCACCCCGTACTTGATACTCGTCCTCGACGGGTGCCGGTAGGCGTCACGGCGTTCCTGCAACGCACCGTTGTAGAGCGAGCAATGATCACGCAGCATCTCACCGAGCGCAATCGACTGACCCACCGTGGGCCGTAACAGAAACTTGTACGCACGAATCAACCGGCCCATCCCCTCCACCCGGCTCCATGAACCAACCTACTGCTGACAAACATCAGCACGCCGCGAACCAACCCGCCTCACTCGCAGGAGTGACCAGGAGTGACAAGGTCTCCCAGTCATTCGAGACCGCTGCGCGAACGCCGCCAAGCAGTACATCAAGCAGCGGAACGTCCGCTCCGTCACGTCACGTCAGAGCAGCAATGAGACCGCATCCCCGCCCGTCCGGAGGCCGGGATTTCCGGCGAAGACCGGGGCTGGCAGCACTTCGCCGCTCCGCATAACGACGGGCAAAGCAGCCTCTCGCGTGCTCACAGCGTGGCGATGAAGCCGATCGCCACCTTCCAGGCCAGCTCGGCCGACGCCTGGTCGAAGTCCGGCAGCTCGGCGTCGGTGAACAGGTGCCCCGCGCCGGGGTACCGGTAGACCTCGACGTCGGCGCCGGTCCGCTGCATCTGCAGATACCAGGAGTTCAGCCAGTCGTGCGTCTCGAACGGGTCCGGGTCGGCGACGTGCAACTGCACGGGCAGCTCGTCCACCGAGGCGCTCTCGGCGATGTCCGAGGTGCCGTGGAACAGCAGCAGCCCGCGCGCCTTCGCGTCCCCGAGCGCCAGCGTCTGGGCCACGGACGCGCCGAGGGAGAAGCCCACGTAGACCAGACCGCGGTCGGAGTAGGGCGCCGCGGCGAGCACGGCCCGCTTCAGCAGCTCCTCCTTGCCCGTCTCCTCCTTGAAGGCAAGGCCCTCCTCGACGGTTTCGAAGGTGTGTCCCGCGAAGAGATCGGGCACGTGCACCTCATGCCCGGCGGCGCGCAGCCGGTCGGCCGCCGCGTGCACCGCGGGGCGCAGACCGTACGTCGAGTGGAAAAGCATGATGTTCATGAGGCCCATGGTGCCATTTACCGTCGAGAGGATGGAGAGCGACAGGATGGAGAACGTACTGCGTCCGCTGATCGTCCTCGGCAGCTCGGTCGTGATCACGCTGCTGGCGGGCTGGCTGGTCGACCTGCTGCTCAGGCGTGCCGACGGCCGCCACCACGAGACGCCGCTGTGGGGGCTGCTGCGGCGCTGCCGGATCCCGTTCCAGCTGACGCTGGGCACGGCGCTGCTGCGGGCCACGTACACCCACACCCGGCTCGGTCTGGTCAGCGATCACCGGACGGGCATCGGGCAGGTGCTGACGCTGGTGCTGATCGGGGCGTCGGCCTGGCTGGTGGTGGGGATCGCCGTGGCGGTGGTGGACTCGGTGTACGCCCGCTACGCGGCGAACACCCGCGATCCGGCGCGGGTGCGCCGGGTACGGACGCAGGTGACGCTGATCCAGCGGGTGGTCATCGCGATCGTGACGACCGTCGCCGTCGCCGCGATGCTCCTGACGTTCCCCGCGATGCAGGCCGTCGGCACCTCGATGCTGGCCTCGGCCGGTGTCCTCGGCATCGTCGCGGGTGTCGCCGCCCAGTCCACGCTCGGCAATCTCTTCGCGGGCCTGCAGATCGCCTTCGGCGACATGGTGCGGATCGGTGACACGGTGGTGGTGGACGGCGAGTGGGGCACGGTCGAGGAGATCACGCTGACCTTCCTCGCGGTCCGGACCTGGGACGAGCGGCGGATCACGATGCCGGTCTCGTACTTCACCAGCCAGCCCTTCGAGAACTGGTCGCGCGGCGGGGCCCAGATGACCGGCTCGGTCTTCTTCCACCTCGACCACGCGGCGCCGGTCGCCGCGATGCGCGAGCAACTGCGGGACATCCTGGGCGAGTGCGCCGCGTGGGACGGCCGGAACTGGTCGCTGGCGGTCACCGACACCACACCCTCCACGATCCAGGTGCGCGCGGTGGTCACGGCGAAGGACGCGGACGACATCTGGACGGTGCGCTGCGCGGTCCGTGAGCAGCTGATCGGCTGGCTGCGCGACCATCATCCGTACGCGCTGCCGCGGATCGCCACGGCCCCCGCCGCGCTGCCGCCAGGTGACGCGTGGCCGACCGTGAACGGCGCGGGCGGCCCGGACGAGAAGCCGGCGGGCTGGGGCAGGGCGCCGCGCACCGGGCGCGGCTGAGCTCCCGACGCCGGGGCCCGACCGTCAGCGCAGGCTGCGTACGTCCAGCTGTCGCAGCACCCGGTCGACCACCTCGGGGTCCGCACCGGCCTCGCTGCGCGCGGCGAGCACCGCGTGGCGGGCGGCCGACATCATCTCGCGCTGGATCCGGCTGACCGCCTTGAACCGCTCGGTGCGCTGGGCGTACGCCTCGCGCCGCTCGTCGTCGACCATGTCGGGGCTGATCCGCGCGCCCACGTCGTAGGCCAGCCGCTGGAGGCGTTCGACGACGTCCTCGGGGAACTCCTCGACCTCCTGGATCTCCTTGAGCCGCTGCTTGGCCGCCTTGGCGGCGCGGATCGCGAGGTCCCGCTCCAGCGCGGCCTCGGCGTCGGTGTCCGCCCGGACCCCCAGCCGGCGCACCAGCCAGGGAAGCGTGAGGCCCTGGAAGACGAGGGTGACCATGATCACGGCGAAGGCGATGAAGACGATCTCGTCGCGGCCGGGGAACGGCTTCCCGTCGTCCGTCTTCAGCGGGATCGCGAGCGCCAGGGCGACCGAGGCCACGCCGCGCATCCCGGCCCACCACATGATCACGGTCTCCCGCCAGCTGGTGGGGATCTCCTCGCTGACGTCGCGGCGGGTGTGCAGCCGCTTGGCCAGCCAGGTCGCGGGGAGCAGATAGAGCAGCCGTACGCCGACGACGACGGCGACGACGGCCAGGGCCCAGCCGGCCATCTCCAGTTCACGACCGTCGGCGGTCCCGAAGACGTTGTGCAGTTCGAGGCCGATCAGCCCGAAGGCGACACCGGTGACGAGGGTGTCGACGATCTCCCAGAAGGTGCGGCCGGTGAGCCGGCCGAGGACGTCGTCGGCGTCGGCGGTGTGCTCGGCGAGGAAGAGCGCGGTGGTCAGGACGGCGAGCACACCGGAGCCCATCAGCTCCTCGGCGAGCACATAACTGACGAACGGCACCAGCAGGGTGAGCCCGACCTGGAGGGTGGCATCGCCGAGCAGGCCCATGAGTTTGATGGTGAGCCAGCCGAGCGCGGCACCCACCGCCACGGCGACGACGGCGGACAGGACCAGCAGCCCGAACGCCTCGGGCACCGAGAAGGTGCCGCTGACCGCAGCGGCGATCGCCACGTGGTAGAGCACGATCGCGGTCACGTCGTTGAACAGCCCCTCGCCCTCCAGGATGGAGACAAGCCTGCGGGGCAGTCCGACCGAACCGGCGACGGCGGTGGCCGCGACCGGGTCGGGCGGGGCGACGAGCGCACCGAGCGCGACGGCCGCGGCGAGGGGAAGTCCGGGGATGACCGCGTTGGCCACCGCGGCGACGGCCGCCGTCGTGAGGAAGACCAGGGCCACGGCGAGCAGGAAGATCGGCCGTTTGTTGGCGGCGAACTGCCGCCAGGAGGTGCGCTGCACGGAGGCGTAGAGCAGTGGCGGCAGCAGCGCGGGAAGAATGATCTCGGGCGGGATGTCCACGTTCGGTACGAAGCTGAGGAAGGCCATCACGACGCCCATGAGGGTCATCAGCACCGGCGCGGGAAGCCCGAGCCGGTCCCCCAGTGGCACGGTGACCACGGCTCCGAGCAACAACAGGAGCAGCAGGGCCATTTGATCCACGAGGTGCCTTCCGGAGCGCGCCGGGCCGGTCTCGGTGGCCGGCCGGCCTCGGGTTCAACCCTGCCATGCGGGCCCCGCAATCCGGACAACACCCCCACCGCGGACCCCGCGGGCCGGCATGATCCGAACGAGGGGCCCTACGAATCCACGGCCCGGCGCATCGCCCGGTGCGGGATTCCCGCGTCCGGGAACTCGGGTCCGTAGGCCACGTATCCGAGCCGCTCGTAGAAGCCGAGGGCATGCGTCTGGGCGTGCAGGTCGACGGCGGACAGGCCGAGTTCGCGGGCGGCGTCCTCGATGGCCCGCACCAGCGCCGCGCCGACGCCGAGGCCGCGCGCCTCCTTGGTCACGGCGAGCCGGCCGAGCGAGCCGACGGCGGGCTCGCCGCCGGTCTTCGCCGCCGCGGCCGGACCGTGCAGCAGCCGTCCGGTGCCGAGCGCCGTGCCGTCCGCGGCGACGGCGATGACGTGCACCGCGTCCGCGTCGTAGGCGTCGTACTCGATCTCCTCGGGCACGTTCTGCTCGCCGACGAAGACGTCCTTGCGGACCTGGAAGCAGGCGGCGCGGTCCTGCTCAGCGGTGACCGTGCGGGTGGTGTAGGCGGTCATTCGCTCTCTGCCGCGATCCTGTCGAGGGCCTGCTGGAGGTCGTCCGGGTAGGTACTGGAGAACTCCACCCAGCTGCCGTCCGAGGGGTGCTCGAAGCCGAGCCGGACCGCGTGCAGCCACTGCCGGGTCAGGCCCAGCCGCTTGGCCATGGTCGGGTCGGCGCCGTAGGTCAGGTCGCCGACGCAGGGGTGGCGGTGGGCGGACATGTGCACCCGGATCTGGTGGGTGCGGCCCGTCTCCAGCTTGATGTCCAGGAGGCTGGCGGCGCGGTACGCCTCGATCAGGTCGTAGTGCGTCACGGAGGGCTTGCCCTCGGCGACGACGGCCCACTTGTAGTCGTGGGTGGGGTGGCGGCCGATGGGGGCGTCGATGGTGCCGCTCATCGGGTCCGGGTGGCCCTGGACCAGCGCGTGGTACTTCTTGTCGACGACCCGGTCGCGGAACTGGGCCTTCAGCAGGGTGTAGGCGCGCTCGGACTTGGCGACGACCATCAGCCCGGAGGTGCCGACGTCGAGTCGGTGCACGATGCCCTGGCGCTCGGCGGCGCCCGAGGTCGAGATCCGGTACCCGGCTGCGGCGAGACCGCCGATGACCGTGGTGCCGGTCCAGCCGGGGCTCGGATGCGCGGCGACGCCGACCGGCTTCATGATCACGACGATGTCGTCGTCGTCGTGGACGATCTCCATGCCCTCGACGGGCTCGGCGACGACCTGGACCGGAGCGGGAGCCTGCGGCATCTCCACTTCCAGCCAGGCGCCGCCCCGCACCCGTTCGGACTTCCCGACCACCGAACCGTCCACCTGCACCTTCCCGGCGGCGGCCAGCTCTGCGGCCTTGGTGCGGGAGAAGCCGAACATGCGGGAGATGGCGGCGTCGACACGCTCGCCTTCCAGGCCATCGGGTACGGGCAGGGTTCGGATCTCGGGATGCGTACTCACCTGTCGAGTATGCCTTGCGCGTCCTAGTCCTTGTGCACGGTGCCGTCGGGGTCCAGGCCCCTGAAGGAAAGCAGCACGATCAGGATGCCTCCGCAGACGATCGCGGAGTCCGCCAGGTTGAAGACGGCGAAGTGCGCGGGGGCGATGAAGTCCACCACCGCGCCCTCGAAGACACCGGGCGCGCGGAAGATGCGGTCGGTGAGATTGCCCAGGGCGCCGCCGAGCAGCAGGCCGAGCGCGATCGCCCACGGCAGGCTGTAGAGCTTGCGCGCGAGCCGGGCGATCACCACGATGACGGTCGCCGCGATGATGGTGAAGATGATCGTGAAGGCCTCGCCGATGCCGAACGCGGCGCCCGCGTTGCGGATCGCGTCGAGCCTGAGCCAGTCGCCGAAGATCTCGATCGGCTCCTGGTGCTCCAGCTTCGCCACCACGAGCATCTTGCTGCCCAGGTCGAGCAGGTAGGCGAGGACGGCGACGCAGAAGAGCAGGATGATCCGGCGCCGGCGTGTGGCCGGCGACCGGTCGACCGTCGCTTCCCCGTTCTCGGCGTCCCCGGCGTCCTGTCCGTCCGGCTCGACGGCCCCCGGGGACACGTTCCCGTCCGCCTGCTCCGGCTCGGCTCCTTCGTGTCCCTCAGCCTCAGGGATGTCCGGCGTACCGATGATGCGCTCCGCCTCTGCCACGTGAGTCCCTCAACCTAGTTCCCGACTGAGGACGAGGGTACGACACACCGGTGGGGATCAGCCGCGTCGCTCCTGCTTCTGTTTGTCCTCGACGCACAGGGTGGCCCGGGGGAACGCCTGCATCCGTGCCTTGCCGATCGGATTGCCGCAGATCTCGCAGAGTCCGTACGTACCCGCGTCGAGCCGGGCCAGTGCCCGTTCGGTCTGCTCCAGCATCTCCTGGGCGTTGGCGGCGAGCGACATCTCGTGCTCGCGGGTGATGTTCTTGGTGCCGGTGTCCGCCTCGTCGTCACCCGCCCCGTCGCCGGAGTCCCGCATCAGTCCGGCCAGCGCCAGGCCCGACGCCTCCAGCTCGTTGCGCAGCCGGGTGACCTCGCCGGTCAGCTCGGTGCGCGCGGCCGCGACCTCCTCCGGCGTCCAGGGGTCCTCTCCCGGCCGTACGGCCAGCTCTCCCGGGGTCGTCGCCGCGGCCCGTGCCGGGGGCACGGGTGCCGTGCTCCGGCCGGCCCTCCGGGTCCTGGCCGCGCTCTTCTTGGCTACCACCGTGTGGGCTCCCGTCTGCTCGGCGGCCTCGGCCGCCCCCGTGGCCGCGTCGGCGGCCGTCTTCGAAGCCTTCTCGGCCGTGGACTTCCCGGCCGCGCTCTTCTTCGCCGCGCTCTTCTTCGCAGCTGCCTTCTTGGTCGTCGCCTTCTTCGCCGTCGTCTTCTTGGCCGCCTTCTTGGCTGCCTTCTTCGTGGTCGTCTCCGTGGCTTCGGCGGCCGCGGTGGTCTTCGCGGCCGTGTGCTCCGGCCCGGTCCGCGCGTCCGTGTCGGACGCGCCGTCCCGGCCGGTCTCTCCGGTCGTCTCCCCGGCTGCCGCGCCCGTGGATGTCGCTGACGCCGTCTTCTCTGCGGCGGTCTTCTTCGCCACCATGGCCGCGGCCCCTTCACGCATTGTGATCTTGCTCGCGAGTCGTGCTGGGACGATAAGTCGACCCCAGCCCCGCGGCAACGGGGCACGCCGCCGCATCGCCCCTCCCCGTGTCCGGATCACCGCGCGCCTGAAACCGTTGTGCCCAGCTCCCCGCCCGGTAATCCGCCTTCCGGCCGCCCGCCGGGCAGCGCCCGGAACCCGTACGCCCGTCTGGCCATTCGGGTCACGCGGGAGGCCGCCGGAAATCCGGTCGGCCGCCGGCCCCGGGGGCCCGTACACTGGCCACAGCGAGAGGCATCGATGGGACGAGTAGCGTCGTACGCAGCCCAGAGCGACCCGGGGACGGTGGAAGCCCGGGGGCGAGCGCGCCGTGAAGATCATCCCGGAGCCGCCGGAAGAAAGCTCTGGACAGTGGGCTCCGCCCACGGGCGCAGGGCCAGTAGAACCGGCATCGCACCCCAATGAGGGGGCCACGGGCGGCACGCCCGGGGCCAAGGAGGGTGGTACCGCGGGATCCGGCATCGGTTCTCGTCCCTCCGACGGAAGTGGAAAACGTCCGCCGGAGGAAGCCCGCACATGACATCGCCGCAGTACCGCCAGGTACCCGCCCAGGTCGACCTGCCCGCGCTGGAGCACGCCGTGCTCGACTTCTGGCGCGAGAACAAGGTCTTCAGCCAGAGCCTCGAGCAGTCCGAGGGCCGTCCCGAGTGGGTCTTCTACGAAGGCCCGCCGACCGCCAACGGCATGCCGGGCGCCCACCACATCGAGGCCCGCGTCTTCAAGGACGTGTTCCCGCGCTTTCGCACCATGCAGGGCTACCACGTCGGCCGGAAGGCCGGCTGGGACTGTCACGGCCTGCCGGTCGAGCTCGCGGTCGAGAAGGAGCTGGGCTTCAACGGCAAGAAGGACATCGAGGCGTACGGGATCGCCGAGTTCAACGCCAAGTGCCGCGAGTCCGTCACCCGGCACACCGATGCCTTCACCGACCTCACGACCCGGATGGGCTACTGGGTCGACCTCGACGACGCGTACCGCACGATGGACCCCGAGTACGTCGAGTCCGTGTGGTGGTCGCTGAAGGAGATCTTCAACAAGGGGCTGCTCACCCAGGACCACCGCGTCGCCCCCTGGTGCCCGCGCTGCGGCACCGGCCTCTCCGACCACGAGCTGGCCCAGGGGTACGAGACGGTCGTCGACCCCTCGGTCTTCGTGCGCTTCCCGCTGACCTCCGGTCCGCTGGCCGGCGAGGCGGCCCTCCTGGTCTGGACGACGACCCCCTGGACCCTGGTCTCCAACACGGCCGTCGCCGCGCACCCCGAGGTCGAGTACGTCGTCGCGACGAACGGCGAGGAGAAGCTCGTCGTCGCCCGGCCGCTGGTCGAGAAGGCGCTGGGCGAGGGCTGGGAGCTCACGGGCCAGTCCTTCACGGGCCGTGAGATGGAGCGCTGGACCTACGAGCGCCCGTTCGCCCTGGTGGACTTCCCGGCGCCCGCGCACTACGTCGTGAACGCCGAGTACGTGACGACCGAGGACGGTACGGGTCTGGTCCACCAGTCCCCCGCCTTCGGCGCCGACGACCTCCTGGTCTGCAAGGAGTACGGCCTCCCGGTGGTCAACCCGGTCCGCCCCGACGGCACCTTCGAGGAGGACGTGCCGCTGGTCGGCGGCGTCTTCTTCAAGAAGGCCGACGAGGCGCTCACCGAGGACCTCAAGGACCGCGGCCTGCTCTTCCGCCACGTCCCGTACGAGCACAGCTACCCGCACTGCTGGCGCTGCCACACCGCGCTGCTCTACTACGCGCAGCCGTCCTGGTACATCCGCACGACCGCGGTCAAGGACCGGCTCCTCGAGGAGAACGAGAAGACCAACTGGTTCCCCGACTCGGTCAAGAACGGCCGGTACGGCGACTGGCTGAACAACAACATCGACTGGGCGCTCTCCCGCAACCGCTACTGGGGCACGCCGCTGCCGATCTGGCGCTGCGAGGACGACCACCTCACCTGCGTCGGCTCGCGCGCCGAACTCACCGAGCTGACCGGCACCGACCTGTCCGGCCTGGACCCGCACCGGCCGTTCATCGACGAGATCACGTTCACCTGCTCGCACGAGAGCTGCCAGCTGGAGGCGTACCGCGTCCCCGAGGTCATCGACGCCTGGTACGACTCGGGCTCGATGCCGTTCGCGCAGTGGGGCTACCCGCACCGGAACAAGGAGATCTTCGAGAGCCGCTACCCGGCGCAGTTCATCTCGGAGGCCATCGACCAGACCCGCGGCTGGTTCTACACGCTGATGGCGATCGGCACCCTCGTCTTCGACAAGTCCTCCTACGAGAACGTGGTCTGCCTCGGCCACATCCTCGCCGAGGACGGCCGGAAGATGTCCAAGCACCTGGGCAACACCCTCGAACCGATCCCGCTCATGGACCAGCACGGCGCCGACGCGGTCCGGTGGTTCATGGCGGCGGGCGGCTCCCCCTGGGCGGCACGCCGCGTCGGTCACGGCACGATCCAGGAGGTCGTCCGCAAGACGCTCCTCACCTACTGGAACACGGTCGCCTTCCAGGCCCTGTACGCCCGTACGTCGAACTGGGCGCCCTCGGCCGCCGACCCGGCGCCGGCGGACCGCACGGTCCTG
Organism: Streptomyces sp. NPDC050422; assembly: GCF_044458665.1. NCBI lineage: Bacteria > Bacillati > Actinomycetota > Actinomycetes > Kitasatosporales > Streptomycetaceae > Streptomyces > Streptomyces sp. NPDC050422. The sequence continues at coordinate 105,049 of NZ_JBITIE010000005.1, read as the reverse complement.
GACCGCTGGCTCCTGAGCGAGCTCAACGCCCTGGTGGACCAGGTCACCCAGGCCCTGGAGGGTTACGACACCCAGCGCGCCGGCAAACTGCTGTCCGCGTTCGTCGACGACCTGTCCAACTGGTACGTACGCCGCTCCCGCCGCCGCTTCTGGCAGGGCGACAAGGCGGCTCTGCGCACGCTGCACGACGTCGTCGAGACGGTCACCCGGCTGATGGCCCCGCTGACCCCGTTCATCACCGAGCGGGTCTGGCAGGACCTCGTCACGCCGGTCACGCCGGGCGCCCCCTCCTCGGTCCACCTCTCCACCTGGCCGCAGGCGGACCTGTCGGCGATCGACCCGGGCCTGTCCACACAGATGGCCCTGGTCCGCCGCCTGGTCGAGCTGGGGCGCGCCACGCGTGCCGAGTCGGGCGTCAAGACCCGTCAGCCGCTGTCGCGCGCCCTGGTCGCCGTGTCGGGCTTCGAGACCCTCTCCCCCGAGCTGCACGGCCAGATCACGGAGGAGCTGAACGTCTCCTCCCTGGCCTCCCTGTCCGAGGTGGGCGGCTCGCTGGTCGACACGACGGCCAAGGCGAACTTCCGGGCCCTGGGCAAGCGGTTCGGCAAGGGCGTCCAGGCGGTGGCGAAGGCCGTCGCGAACGCGGACGCGGCGGCGCTCTCGCTGGCCCTGCGCGAGGGCACGGCGTCGGTCGAGGTCGACGGGGAGCAGGTCACCCTGGCCCCCGACGAGGTCATCATCACGGAGACCCCGCGCGAGGGCTGGTCGGTCGCATCCGACTCGGGCGCCACGGTCGCCCTGGACCTGGAGATCACCCCGGAGCTGCGGCGTGCGGGCCTGGCCCGTGACGCGATCCGCCTGATCCAGGAGGCCCGCAAGAACAGCGGTCTGGACGTGGCGGATCGTATCGCCGTCCGCTGGACGTCCACGTCGCCCGCGACGGCCGAGGCCCTGACCGAGCACGCGTCCCTGATCGCGGACGAGGTCCTGGCCCTGGACTACGCCGAGGGCGAGGCGGACGCGGCGTACGGCGAGCCCTTCGAGGACGAGGGCCTGGCCCTCACGTTCCGCCTCCGCAAGACGGAGCACTAGCCACGCAGTGCGCAAGGGGCCCGGCCGGACACGTTCCGGCCGGGCCCTCCCCGTATTTGGGGGCGCTGCCCCCGAACCCCCGCTCCTCAATCGCCGGAGGGGCTTGACTCTGCCCCGCACACCCAGCCTCGCCGGCGTTTGAGGCGCGGGGTCTGGGGCGGAGCCCCAGGTTCGGGAAGGGGCGGGTCGGGGAACAAGCCCCGCGCGGCGGCCCCCAAGCCCCACCCGCACCCGCCCACGGCAAAGGGCCGGGGCCCCGGGAATCCCCGGGGCCCGGCCCTCAGCCTGCCGACGGCTACGCGCTCAGCGAGCGCGAACCGCTCAGTTGTCGTCCTCGTCGATCAGGAACCCACGCATCGGCGAGGGCGCCTGCTGCATCGGCTGCGGCGCCTGCGGCCGCACCGGTGCCATCGGCTGGGTCATCGCCGGCGACATCTGCTGCTGGCCACCGTAGGAGGGCCCACCGCCCATGGACGGGTTGCCGCCCATCTGCTGGTTGCCGTGACCGCCGTGGTTGCCGCCCATGGTGTGACCCATGGCACCGGCACCGGCCGGAGCCAGCGAGGGCGACGGCGGCAGCGAAGCGGCAGCCGGCGTCCGCGGCGGAGCCAGCGAGTCGTCGGCCTGGGTCTCCAGCTGACGCAGCTGGCTCTCCAGGTAGGACTTCAGACGGGTCCGGTACTCGCGCTCGAAGCCGCGCAGGTCCTCGACCTTGCGCTCCAGCGTCGCGCGGGCCGACTCCAGCGAGCCCATCGCCACGCGGTGCTTCTCCTGCGCGTCCCGCTCCAGTGCGTCAGCCTTGGCGCGCGCGTCGCGCTCCAGGCCCTCGGCACGGCTGCGCGCCTCGCCGACGATCTTGTTGGCCTCGGAACGGGCCTCCGCGATCGCCTGGTCGGCGGTCTGCTGCGCCAGGGAGAGGACACGGGCGGCGCTGTCGCCACCGGGGCCCTGCTGCTGCATCTGCGGCGGCTGCTGCTGCTGCATCTGCTGCATCTGCTGCTGCTGCGGGTTGTGACCGCCCATGGGGCCACCCATCGGTCCGCCCATGGGACCACCCTGCATCGGGCCGGGGCCGTGCGGGCCCTGCGGACCGGGGCCGTGCGGACCCTGGGGTCCGTGACCGCTGGGACCGGCCGGCAGCTGAGGCGCTCCACCGGGCAGCTGGGGGGGACCCATCTGCGGGGGCTGCTGCTGGACCGGCGGACCAGATATGGCGGCGGGCACAGGTGCACCGGGACGGTCCTGCGGCTCCGGCTTGCGCATACCTTGCTGCTGCTGGTTCTGCGCGGCGGCACGCGTGGCGGCGGCCAGCTTGGCGCGCAGGTCCTCGTTCTCACGGAGCAGGCGGGTCAGCTCGGATTCGACCTCGTCGAGGAAGGCATCGACCTCGTCCTCGTCATAGCCTTCTCGGAGGCGGACGGTCGTGAACTGCTTGTTCCGCACGTCCTCGGGGGTCAGCGGCATCTCTTCTTCACCTCTACGTAGTCGTCGGCAGTCGGCAGGACCGTATCGCTCACAGCTTGGTCACGATGCTGATCAGGATGGAAACGATGATCATCAGAACGAAGAAGGACAGGTCGAGTGCCACGCCCCCGAGACGCAGCGGCGGAATGAACCGCCGCAGGAGCTTCAGTGGTGGATCGGTGACCGTGTAAGTGGCCTCAAGGACGACCACCATCGGCTTGCCCGGATGCCATGAACGTGCGAACTGGAAGACGTAGTCCATGACCAGCCGGAAGATCAGCACGATGAGGAAACACATCAACGCGATGTAGACAACACTTTGTGCGACGCCCATCCTCGCGCTTCCCTCTCCCCTGGCTCTCGTAGCTCCGGCCTCGCGGCCGGGTTGTTCCCGGTGTCGTGTTCTCAGCTCTGGTTGAAGAATCCGCCCTCTGCGATGCGGGCCTTGTCCTCCGCCGTGACATCGACGTTAGCAGGCGACAACAGGAACACCTTCTGTGTCACGCGCTCAATGCTGCCATGGAGGCCGAAGACGAGCCCTGCGGCAAAGTCGACAAGTCGCTTCGCATCCGTATCGTCCATCTCCGTGAGATTCATGATCACCGGAGTGCCCTCACGGAAGTGTTCCCCGATGGTACGGGCCTCGTTGTACGTCCTGGGGTGCAGCGTGGTGATGCGGTACGGCTCCCGCTCGGACACGACCTTGGGCATGATCACCGGTGCGTTCTTCTCCATGTTCGGGCGTTCAGGTGTGATGGATGCCACGGGGGCGATTCGGGCGGGTCGCTCCCTTTCGGCCGGGATCTGAACCGGCTCCCGCTGCGCGGGGGGCTGCACCACTCGTACCGGTTCGTCCCGCTCCCGCTCCACCTGATGCGCGGGCTGGTGCCGGCGCCGGTCGCGCTCGGGCTCCGGCTCGGGTTCGAATTCGTCGTCGGGGTCGAACCCCGGACCGTCGTACCCATCGTCCTCCACGAGGCCGAGGTAGACCGCCATCTTGCGCATCGCGCCGGCCATGCTCTGAGTCCTCCGCTCTGTGGTGGATCGGCATCTGTCACCAAGTGCCCGCGATCCACTGTGGCCTGCCCGCCAAAGGCGGTAATGACCATATTTTCTGCTGTGGTCCGACTTGCTTGGCGACGTTACCCGAGCCCGGGTCGGACTCCGAGTACCGCAGTACCGACGCGCACATGTGTCGCTCCGGCCGCAACCGCGTCCTCGAGGTCCGCACTCATCCCTGCAGAGACCATGTTCGCAGCCGGATGGTTCCCGCGCAGCCGGGATGAGAATTCCATCAGCCGGTCGAACGCCGCCCGTTGCCTTCCGGCGAACGGTCCGGCGAGCGGCGCGACGGTCATGAGGCCGTCCAGCCGCAGCCCGGGCGCGGACGCGACCGCGTCGGCCAACTCCTCGATCCCGTCGGGAGCGACACCGCCACGCTCCCCCCGCTCACCGCTCTCCGCGTCGAGCGCGACCTGGATGAGGCACCCGAGTTCACGCCCGTCACGGCCGGCCGCGGCGGAGAGGGCGGTCACCAGCTTCGTACGGTCCACCGACTGCACGACATCGGCATAACTCGCCACAGAACGGACCTTGTTCGTCTGCAATTGACCGACAAAGTGCCACGTGAGGGACAGATCAGAACATTCGGTGGCCTTGGGGGCGGCATCCTGGTCACGATTCTCCGCGACATGACGCACACCGAGTTCGTGCAGGATCCGCACATCGCTCGCGGGGTAGGTCTTGGTGACCACGATGAGGGTCACCTCCTCCCGCTTGCGGCCGGCGGCGGCACAGGCGGAAGCGATGCGCTCCTCCACCTGGGCCAGATTCGCGGCAAGTTGCGCCTTACGTTCCGTCATGCCCTATCCGTCCAGCCAGACATATCCGGCGAGCCGCCCGGTGGTGCGGTCGCGTCGGTACGAGAAGTGGTCGCCCGATTCGAGGGTGCAGAAGGGCGACATGTGCCGGTCGGTGACGCCGAGGTCCGCCAGTTGCGCGTGGACTCCGGCGGTGACGTCCACCGCCGGGGTGCCCCAGCTGGTCTCGGACCACGAGGCGGGGACGACCGCCGCGACCTCGTCCCGCATCTCGGCCGGCACCTCGTAGCACCGGCCGCAGACGGCCGGTCCGGTGCGGGCGGTGATCCGGGAGGGGTCCGCGCCCAGTTCGGTCATGGCCCCGACCGCGGCGGGCACGACTCCGGCCATCAGACCGGGACGGCCCGCGTGTGCCGCCGCGACGATCCCGGCGACCGGGTCGGCGAGCAGTACGGGGGTGCAGTCGGCGGTGAGGACGGCGAGCGCCAGTCCGCGTCGCGCGGTGACCACCGCGTCCACGGCGGGAATCTCGGGGGCCTCACCCCAGGGCCCGTCGACCACGGCGACATCCCGCCCGTGCACCTGGTTCATCCAGACGACCCGCGCCGGATCGAGTCCTCGGACCCGGGCGGCCCGCTCCCGGTTGGCGAGAACGGCGGCGGGGTCGTCACCGACCGCGCCGCCGAGGTTGAGCTCCGCGTACGGAGCGGCGCTCACCCCGCCCCACCTGTCGGTGAAGGAGAAGTGAGCGCCGCCGTCCGAAGAAACAGAATCCTTGTTGCTCACCGAGTGATACGGACCTATCACTTCAAGAAGTCCGGAACGTCCAGCTCTTCGGCCTGGGAGTCCTGGTAGGGACGGGCCGGCGGGACGTGCGGCGGAGCGACCGGCGGGAGGTGGCTCTCATGAGCCACCGGAACCGGCTGGGCCTGGACCGGGGACTCCTCGCGCGGCGGCACGGAGCCCAGCCCGCTCGTCTGGCGCACGGGCTCGGCGGCCCGGACCGGCGGAGCCGGCTCCTCGCGCTTGGTGGAGCTCGCACCCAGGACGTTCTCCCGCCGGGCCGGCGGCTGTCCGCCGTCGAAGCCCGCCGCGATCACGGTGACCCGCACCTCGTCGCCCAGTGCGTCGTCGATGACCGCACCGAAGATGATGTTCGCCTCGGGGTGTGCCGCCTCGCTCACCAGCTGGGCGGCCTCGTTGATCTCGAAGAGACCGAGGTCGCTGCCGCCGGAGATGGAGAGCAGGACACCGCGGGCGCCGTCGATGGACGCCTCCAGGAGCGGCGAGGAGATCGCCATCTCCGCCGCGGCCACCGCGCGGTCGTCGCCGCGGGCCGAGCCGATGCCCATGAGCGCCGATCCGGCCTCGGACATGACCGACTTGACGTCGGCGAAGTCGAGGTTGATCAGACCCGGGGTGGTGATGAGGTCGGTGATGCCCTGGACACCCGAGAGCAGCACCTGGTCGGCCGACTTGAAGGCGTCGAGCACGCTGACCTGGCGGTCCGAGATGGACAGCAGTCGGTCGTTGGGAATGACGATGAGGGTGTCGACCTCTTCGCGGAGTTCGGCGATGCCGTCCTCCGCCTGATTGGCGCGACGCCGGCCCTCGAAGGTGAACGGGCGGGTGACCACACCGATCGTCAGGGCGCCGAGCGAGCGCGCGATATTGGCGACGACGGGGGCGCCACCGGTGCCGGTGCCGCCGCCTTCGCCTGCGGTGACGAAGACCATGTCGGCCCCCTTGAGGACCTCCTCGATCTCTTCACGGTGGTCCTCTGCCGCCTTACGACCGACGGCCGGGTTCGCCCCGGCGCCGAGGCCGCGGGTGAGTTCACGACCGACGTCGAGCTTGACGTCGGCGTCGCTCATCAACAGGGCTTGCGCATCCGTGTTGATCGCGATGAACTCGACGCCCTTGAGACCGACCTCGATCATTCGGTTGATGGCATTGACACCACCGCCGCCGACACCGATGACCTTGATGACTGCGAGGTAGTTCTGCGGTGCTGCCACGTCGAAGGCCTCTCGCCTCGAGTTACGTGTCGTCGCTTGGCGGTAGTCCCGCCGCGACGACGGATGCCGATTGGGACGGTCCGAACGCCGACCCAAACCCTAACGTTGAAGTTTAGGGTTACCAGTGTGTCTGCTTCATGGACTCTTCCGAACAGGACACTAAGTCGACAAGTGGCGCACGTTCAACGAACACGCCGAACCTCCCGTTTTTCTTTTCACCCTATGTGATCACCCGTAGCGCTGACCAACCAGGGTGCTGGCCAGGCCAAATGTGCGTCAACTACCCGACACCGCCGGAGCGGTGGGTGCACTCACGTCGAAGTGTCCCGCTTTGGGAGCGGCTTTCATGAGAGCGGTGAGGACTTTCGCCTTCACCACACCTTCTTCACTGCTCCCCCAGATCACCGTGCGGTCCCCGGTGAGCCCCAGGGAGACCGAATCGTACGAGACGACCCGCACGACCTGGGTTTCCCCGGCGACTCCGGCCGGAAGATCTCCCGCGACCCGGACCGCTTCCCGCACCAGTCGGTCACTGCCGAATCGGCGCAGGCCCGCGGACTGACCAGGTGTCAGTTCCAGCAGGGGTACGCGCCCGGGCGCCTTGTCCACCGTGGCGAAGCGCACGCCTTCGGCGTCCACTTCAATGAACTCTGCGCCCTTTTTCACCAACAGGACCGGCTGTCGTTCGGTCACTTTAAGTCCGATCCCGTGCGGCCATGACCGTACGACATCCACCGAGTCGATACGAGGCAACTTCTGGCGCAACCTCGCGGCGACGGCGTCCGTGTCGACCGAGATCAGCGGGGCACCCATCGGCACCGCCGCCGCCGTCTCCACCTCGGCCGGTGTCAGTACGTCGACACCGGTGATCCGGACCTGTTCGGCGCGGAGCCAGGAGGATCCATAGAGCGCCCAGACGGCGCCGGAGCCGAGCAGCAGCACGGCCGCGGCGATCACGATCAGGAGCGTGCGCCGGGACATCCGGCGCCCGTCCTGCCGTGGGCGCGGCGGGGGGTCCGGGGTGTCCTTCTGCTGCCCTGCACCGCGCTGGGCGGTCGTCGGTCCGGCCACGCTCGCTCCTTATGCCGGGTCCGGGGGCACCGCCCCCGGACCCGTCCGCCTCACGCGCCTCGGCGTGCGGCGATCGCTTCGTACACCATGCCGACCAGCAGGTCGTCGGCGTCCCGGCGGCCGAACTCGGCGGCGGCGCGGGACATTTCGTACAGCCGGTGCGGATCCGCCAGCACCGGAAGGACGTTGCCCTGCACCCACTCGGGAGTGAGCGCCGCGTCGTCCACCAGCAGACCGCCGCCGGCGTTGATCACCGGCTGGGCGTTGAGCCGCTGTTCGCCGTTGCCGATCGGCAACGGGACGTAGGCGGCGGGGAGCCCGACGGCGGTGAGTTCGGCGACGGTCATCGCGCCCGCGCGGCAGAGCATCATGTCGGCCGCGGCGTACGCGAGATCCATCCGGTCCACGTACGGTACCGGGATGTAGGGCGGCATCCCGGGCATGTTGTCGACGCGCGGCATTTCGTTCTTCGGGCCGACCACGTGCAGGATCTGGATCCCGGAGCGCTGGAGCAGCGGCGCGACCCGCTGGACCACCTCGTTGAGGTGGCGGGCGCCCTGCGAGCCGCCGGAGACCAGCAGCGTCGGCAGGTTGGGGTCGAGGCCGAAGGCGGCACGCGCCTCGGGGCGGACCCTGGCCCGGTCCAGCGTGGCGATGGTGCGGCGCAGCGGGATGCCGATGTAGCGGGCCCCGCGCAGCTTGCTGTCGGGGGTGGAGACAGCGACCCCGTGCGCGTACCGCGAACCGATCTTGTTGGCCAGGCCCGGCCGGGCGTTGGCCTCGTGCACCACGATCGGCACGCCGGCGCGCTTGGCCGCCAGGTAGCCGGGCAGCGCCACGTAGCCGCCGAAGCCGACGACGCAGTCCGCCTTGGTGCGCTCCAGGATCTGCTCGGCGGCCTTGATGGTGCCGCGCAGCCTGCCCGGGACGGTGATGAGTTCAGGGGTGGGTTTGCGCGGCAGCGGTACGGCCGGGATCAGGGCGAGTTCGTACCCCCGCTCGGGTACGAGCCTGGTCTCGAGTCCGCGCTCCGTGCCGAGAGCGGTGATTCCCACGCTCGGGTCCTGCCTGCGCAGGGCATCCGCGAGGGCAAGCGCGGGCTCGATGTGGCCGGCGGTCCCCCCACCGGCGAGTACGACATGCACCGAAATTCACCGCTCTCCGGACGGACGCTTCTTGACGCGCCGTCTCATCGTCTTCCATCTCACCCCGGGCCTCCGCATGGCCAGGGCCGCCTTCGCGGCGGGATCCGCTCGCGCGAACGCGATCAGCAGCCCGACAGCGAACATGGTCGGCAGCAGGGCCGACCCCCCGTACGAGAACAGCGGGAGCGGGACACCGGCGATCGGCAGCAGGCCGAGCACCGCACCGATGTTGATCACGGCCTGAGCCGTGATCCAGGTGGTCACACCTCCCGCTGCGTACCTCACGAAGGGGTCCTCCGTGCGTCCGGCCACGCGGATACCCGCATAGCCTAGAGCCGCGAAGAGGGCGAGTACCGACAGCGTCCCCGCCAACCCCAGTTCCTCCCCGGTGATGGCGAAGATGAAGTCGGTGTGCGGTTCGGGTAGTTGGCCCCATTTTTCCACACTTGCACCGAGCCCGGATCCGAACCATCCACCGGACGCCAGAGCGTAGATGCCGTGCACGGCCTGCCAGCACGAGCCCCCTGGGCCCGGTTCGCTGGCCCCCATGCAGTCGAGGCGGGACATCCGGTTCGGGCTGGTCTTGATCAGCAGGAAGGCGATCAAGCCCGCGGAGGCGAGGACTCCGGCGAACAGCCGGGTCGGCGCTCCGGCCAGCCAGAGCAGTCCGAAGAGGATGGCCGTGAGAATGATCGCAGTGCCCATGTCACCGCCGAGCATGATCAGGCCGAGCAGCATGAAGGCGACCGGGACCAGTGGCACGAGCATGTGCTTCCACTGGGTCAGCAGCCGTTTGTCCTGTTTGCGGGCGAGCAGGTCGGCCCCCCACAGGACGAGGGCCAGCTTGCCGAACTCACTGGGCTGGAGCTGGAAGGGGCCGCCCAGGTAGAGCCAGTTCCGGTTGCCGTTGACCGACATCCCTATCCCCGGCACCTGGACCAGCACCATCAGGAAGACGGCGCCCATCAGCAGTGGGTAGGACAGGGCCCGGTGCAGTTTGACGGGCATCCGGGCGGCGGCCGCCATCAGCCCGGCCCCGATGACGGCGGCGAGGAACTGCTTGCGGAAGAAGTACGTGCCCGGCTTGCCCAGCTCCAGCGCCTTGATCATCGAGGCGGAGTAGACCATCACAAGACCGAGCACGGTGATGAGCAGTCCGGCGCCCAGGATCAGGTAGTACGCGGTCAGCGGGCGGTCCCACGCCCTGCGGGCCTGCTCGTACAGCCGCCGCGGTCCGCCGCTCCGGGGGGTACGAGGGCCGCCGGACGTCCCGGAGCGCGCCGCGGAGGGCCGCCGGGCGCCGGCGGCGGGCCGCACGCGCAGCGCGAGGCCGGCGGGCAGCGGTGCGCCCCCGGCCGCGAGGAGGGGCGGTTGGAGCGCCCGGCTGATCGCCGAGGTCGCCCGTGAGCGGTCCCTGCCACCTGCGGCAGAGCTCTCTTCGGCCGGCATGGTCCCTGTCCCCTCCACTGCTCGTGCCCGGGGCTTCGGTGCCGAGGGTCCGGGCCCCGGCACAGCCGTACGTACCCGGGTACTCCGGGACGGTACGGCGCGGAGGCCGGGCCCGTCAGGCGCTCTCGGCGGCCAGCGTGCGGACGGCGTCCGCGAAGGCCTCGCCCCGCTTGTTGTAATTGACGAACATGTCCATCGAGGCGCAGGCCGGGGCCATCAGTACGGTGTCTCCCGGCCGGGCGAGCCGTGCCGCCTCGCGGACCGCCTCGGACATCGCCCCAGTGTCGGTCCGGTCGAGGTCGGTCACCGGGACCTCGGGCGCGTGTCGCGCGAGGGCTTCCCGGATGAGCGCCCGGTCTGCGCCCATCAGTACGACGCCCCGCAGGCGCTTCGCACACCCGGTCACCAACTCGTCGAAGGTGGCGCCCTTGGCCAGTCCGCCGGCGATCCAGACGATCGGGTCGTAGGACGCCAGGGATGCCTCGGCGGCGTGGGTGTTGGTGGCCTTGGAGTCGTCGATGTACGCCACTCCGGCGACGTCGGCGACGTGCTCGATGCGGTGCGGGTCGGGGCGGAAGGCCCGCAGCCCGTCACGCACGGCGGCGGGCGCCACGCCGAAGGCCCGGGCGAGCGCCGCGGCCGCCAGCGCGTTGGCGATGTTGTGCGGGGCGGGCGGGTTGACGTCCGTGACCTCGGCGAGCTCCTGGGCCTGCTTCTGCCGGTTCGTCACGAAGGCGCGGTCGACGAGGATGCCGTCGACGACGCCGAGCTGGGAGGGCCCGGGGGCGCCGAGGGTGAAGCCGATCGCCCGGCAGCCCTCCTCGACGTCCGCCTCGCGCACCAGGTCCTCCGTGGCGGGGTCCGCCACGTTGTAGACGCAGGCGACGGTGTTGCCCTCGTAGATCCGGCCCTTGTCGGCGACGTACGCCTCCATGGAGCCGTGCCAGTCGAGGTGGTCGGGGGCCAGGTTGAGGACGGCCGCGGAGTGGGCGCGCACTGACGGCGACCAGTGCAGCTGGTAGCTGGAGAGCTCGACGGCCAGGACGTCGTACGTCTCCTCGCCGAGGACCGCGTCCAGGAGCGAGACCCCGATGTTGCCGACGGCGGCGGTGCGCAGCCCTGCGGCCTCCAGGATCGAGGCGAGCATCCGTACGGTCGTGGTCTTGCCGTTGGTGCCGGTGACCGCGAGCCAGGGTGCGGCATCGGGCCCGCGCAGCCGCCAGGCGAGTTCGACGTCGCCCCAGACCGGGACGCCCGCCTCGGCGGCTGCGGCGAAGAGCGGCTTGTCGGGCTTCCAGCCCGGGGTGGTGACGATGAGCTCGGTGGACTCCGGCAGGGTGGCCCCGTCGCCGAGGCGCACGGTGATGCCCTGCGCCTCCAGCTCCGCGGCCTGGACTCGGGAGCGCTCGTCGTCGCCGTCGTTGACCACGGTGACGACGGCGCCGAGGCCGTGCAGCACCCGGGCCGCCGGGATCCCGGAGACCCCGAGTCCGGCGACCGTGACGTGCTTGCCCTGCCAGTCCACGTTGCTCACTTCTTGGCTGCCCATCCTGCGTAGAAGAGGCCGAGGCCGACGATCACGCACATGCCCTGGATGATCCAGAAGCGGACCACGACAAGGACTTCGGACCACCCCTTGAGTTCGAAGTGGTGCTGGAGTGGCGCCATCCGGAAGACGCGCTTGCCGGTCATCTTGAACGAGCCGACCTGGATGACGACGGACATCGTGATCATCACGAAGAGACCGCCGAGCACCGCCATCAGGAACTCGGTGCGGGAGCAGATCGCCAGGCCGGCGAGCGCGCCGCCGAGGGCGAGCGAACCGGTGTCACCCATGAAGATCTTGGCGGGCGAGGTGTTCCACCACAGGAAGCCGAAGCACGAACCCATGAGCGCGGAGGCCACGACCGCGAGGTCGAGTGGATCTCGTACCTCGAAGCAGGCGCTCGGGTTGGTGAGGGTCGCCGCGTTGGCGCAGGACTCCTGGAACTGCCAGAGCCCGATGAAGGTGTACGCGCCGAAGACCATCACCGACGCGCCGGTGGCCAGGCCGTCCAGACCGTCCGTCAGGTTCACGCCGTTGGACATGGCGAGAATCATGAAGAGTGCCCAGAGCACGAAGAGCACCGGGCCGATCGACCAGCCGAAGTCCTCGACGAACGAGAGCTTGTCGGAGGCGGGGGTGTTGCCGCGGGCGTCGGCGAACTGGAGCGAGAGCACCGCGAAGGCGATGCCGACGATCAGCTGGCCGGCCATCTTGGCCTTGGCCCGCAGACCCAGCGAACGCTGCTTGACGATCTTGATGTAGTCGTCGAGGAAGCCGACGACTCCCATACCGGCCATCAGGAAGAGGACCAGCACACCGGAGAAGCGCATCTCCTCGCCGGTGATCACCTTGGCCAGGACGTACGCGATGATCGTCGCCAGGATGAAGGCGATGCCGCCCATGGTGGGCGTGCCCTTCTTCGATCCGTGGCTGCGCGGGCCGTCGTCCCGGATGAACTGCCCGTATCCCTTGCGGGCCAGCAGCTTGATCAGCAGCGGGGTACCGACCAGGGTCAGGAAGAGCCCGATGGCCCCCGCGAAGAGGATCTGCCTCATCGGCCGGCGACCTCGCCCTCGGTCGCGTTCTCCAGCAGTGCCGTAACGACCTGCTCCAGGCCGACCGACCGGGACGCCTTCACCAGCACGACGTCTCCCGGGCGCAGTTCACTGCGCAACAGGTCGACGGCAGCCTGTGCGTCGGACACATGCACCGACTCCTCACCCCACGAACCCTCGTTGTATGCGCCCAGTTGCAGCCAGGAGGCTTCTCTGCCCCCGACCGCGACGAGCTTGCTGACGTTGAGCCGGACGACAAGCCGTCCGACCGCGTCGTGCTCGGTGAGCGAGGCGTCGCCGAGCTCGGCCATCTGGCCGAGCACCGCCCACGTACGACGCCCCTTCCCCATGGCGGCCAGCGCGCGCAGCGCGGCCTTCATGGATTCGGGGTTGGCGTTGTAGGCGTCATTGACGAACGTCACGCCGTCCGGACGCTCAGTGACCTCCATGCGCCAGCGGGAGAGGGTGCCCGACTCGGAGAGCGCCACGGCGATCTCGTCTGCGGACAGGCCCAGCTCATGGGCGACGGCGGCCGCGGCGAGCGCGTTCGACACGTGGTGCTCACCGTACAGGCGCATGGTCACATCACTGCACCCGGTGGGTGTGTGAAGCCTGAACGAGGGGCGGCCGTCCTCGGTGAGACGGACGTTCTCACCCCGTACGTCCGCATCCGCGGCTTCGCCGAAGAGCAGCACCCGGGCCTTGGTCCGGGAGATCATGGCGCGGACGAGCGGGTCGTCGGCGTTGAGTACGGCGAGTCCGTCCTCGGGGAGGGACTCGACCATCTCGCCCTTGGCCTTGGCGATCTGCTCGCGGCCGCCGAACTCGCCGATGTGCGCGGTGCCGACGTTGAGGACGAGGCCGATCCGCGGCGGGACGAGCCCGGTGAGGTAACAGATGTCGCCGATGTAGCGGGCCCCCATTTCGAGGACCAGGTGCTGGGTCTCCTCGGTGGCGCGCAGCGCGGTGAGGGGCAGGCCGATCTCGTTGTTGAGATTGCCCGCCGGGTAGACGGTGGGGCCCTTGCGCTCCAGGAGCTGGGCGATCAGGTCCTTGGTGGAGGTCTTGCCGGCGGATCCGGTGAGGGCGACGACGGTGGTGCCGAGGCGTCCGACGACGGCACGGGAGAGCGCGCCGAGCGCCGCCACCACGTCGTCGACGACGATCGCGGGCACACCGACGGGGCGGGCGGCCAGGACGACTGCCGCGCCCGCCTCGACGGCGCGCTGGGCGTAGTCGTGACCGTCGACCCGTTCACCGGTGAACGCGACGAAGAGGCTGCCTTGCTTCACCTCCCGGGAGTCGATGACGACGGGCCCGCTGACGATCACGGCCGGATCCGGTATGTCGTACGACTGCCCGCCGACGATTTCGGCGATCTCGGCGAGGGAAAGGGCGATCACTTGGTCATCCCTGACTGTTGTTCTCGTGGGTGGGGGCACGGTGGGTGCCGTTCTCGTGTCCCAGGGACCGCTCGATGGCCGTACGCAGGACCACCCGGTCGTCGAAGGGGCGCACCACGCCGTGGACGTCCTGGCCCTGCTCGTGGCCCTTGCCTGCGATCAGCACGGTGTCTCCGGGGCCGGCGCGGCCGACCGCGGCCGCGATGGCGGCGGCCCGGTCGGCGTCGACCAGGACGTCACCGCGTTCGTGCACGGGTACTTCGGCGGCGCCCGCGAGCATGGCTGCGAGGATGCCGAGGGGGTCCTCGGAGCGGGGGTTGTCGGACGTCAGTACGGCGGTGTCGGCGAGCCGGGCCGCGGCCGCACCCATCGGGCCGCGTTTGGTCGTGTCGCGGTCGCCGCCGCAGCCGAGGACGATGTGCACCTTGCCCTCGGTGACCTTCTGCAGGGAGCGCAGCACCGACTCGACGGCGTCGGTCTTGTGTGCGTAGTCGACCAGCGCGAGGTACGGCTGTCCGGCGTCGACCCGTTCCAGCCGGCCGGGCACACCGGGCACGGCGGCGACGCCGTCGGCCGCGGTCTGCGGGTCGATGCCGGCGACGGCGAGGGTGACGATCGCGGCCAGGGTGTTGGCGACGTTGAACGGGCCGGGCAGCGGGGCCTTGGCGGTGGCCCGCTCCCCCTTGGGCCCGACAACGGTGAAGGTGGAGCCGAGCTGGCCCACCTCGACGTCCTCGGCGCGCCAGTCGGCGTCCGGGTGGCCCTCGGCGGAGAACGTGGTGACGGGGACGGACGCCTCGGTGATCAGCCTGCGGCCGTACTCGTCGTCGTAGTTGAGGACGCCCTGCCTGCTGCGCTGCGGGGTGAACAGCCGCGCCTTGGCCTGGAAGTAGTCCTCCATGCCGGAGTGGAACTCCATGTGCTCCGGGCTGAGGTTGTTGAAGACGGCGACGTCGAAGACGCAGCCGTCGACCCGGCCGAGCACCAGGGCGTGGCTGGAGACCTCCATCGTCACCGCGTCCACGCCGCGTTCGCGCATGACGGCGAACAGGGCCTGCAGATCGGTGGCTTCGGGGGTGGTGCGCTCGGACTTGATGCGCTCGTCGCCGATCCGCATCTCCACGGTGCCGATGAGGCCCGTGCTGCGTCCGGCGCCGCGGAAGCCGCCCTCGATGAGGTAGGCCGTCGTGGTCTTGCCGGATGTTCCGGTGATGCCGATCTGGAGCAGGCCGGTGCCGGGGTGGCCGTAGATCTCGGTGGCGAGTTCGCCCATCCGGCCGCGCGGGTCCTCGGTGACCAGCACCGGGAGTCCGGTGGCGGCGGCGCGTCCGGCGCCCGCCGGGTCGGTGAGGATCGCGGCGGCGCCGAGACCGGCGGCCTGGCCGGTGAAGTCGGCACCGTGCAGACGGGCACCCGGCAGCGCCGCGTACACGTCCCCGGGGCGTACGGCCCGGGAGTCGTGGGTGATGCCGGTGACTTCGCCGTTGCCCGGCGGTTCTACTCCCAGCAGGGCTGCCAGCGTGACCAGGGAGGTCGGCCGCAGCCGATCCGGGCGGGGCGCTCCCGGGTAGTTCACAGGGGCGTCCTTCTGGGTGGTTCGGGACTGTTCAGCGTGGGGCACGGCGGTGAGCGTACCGGGCGCACCCGGCCTCTCGCGAAGTGAGGGGGCGGGGGCGCGGTGGTTCCCGTTCCGGTTCCCTGGATCGGGGGTGATGGTTGTCACTGGTGGTCTCCCCGAGTTCACTCGCCGGGTTTGAAGGACACCGGCAGCCGGGCCGGCTCGTTGCCGGAGGGTGCGGTCTGCAGTGTCTTCAGCGCGAATTCCATGACCTGCTTGTAGATGGGTCCGCAGATCTGGCCGCCGAAGTAGCTGCCCTTGGTGGGGTTCTGGATGGCGCAGTAGACGGTGATCTGGGGGTTGTCGGCGGGGGCGAAGCCGGCGAAGGAGGCGGTGTAGCCGTGGTAGCCGCCGCGTACCGGATCGACTCGGTTGGCCGTACCGGTCTTGCCCGCGACCCGGTAGCCGGGGATCTTGGCCTTCGTTCCGGTGCCCTCCTCGTCGCCGACGACCGACTCCAGCATCCCGGCCAGCGTCTTGGCGGTCTTCTTGCTGACCACCCTCGTCTGTTCGGGTGCATCGGCCGGGGTGAAGCGGCCGTCGGCGCCCTTGGTGCCGCGGACGAGGCTGGGTTCGATGCGGACCCCGCCGTTGGCGATCGTGGAGTAGATCGAGGCGGCCTGCATGGCGTTGAGCGAGAGGCCCTGGCCGAACGGGATCGTGTACTGCTGCGAGGTCGACCAGTCCTGCGGCTTGGCGAGGATTCCGGCGGTCTCACCCGGGTAGCCGAGTCCGGTCGGCGAGCCGATGCCGAATTTCCGCAGGTAGTCGTAGAGCACCTTGTTGGCTTCGGCCTGGGTCTTCCCCAGCTGGCCGGTGGCCATGATGGTGCCGATGTTGCTGGACTTGGCGAGTACGCCGTTGAGGGTCAGGTACCAGGTGGGGTGGTCGATGTCGTCCTTGAACGACCGGTCACCGCGGTGCAGCCGGTTGGGGACGGTGACGTGGGTGCCGGGGGTGGCGACGCCCTCCTCCAGCACGGCGGCCATCGACATGACCTTGCTGGTGGAACCGGGCTCGTACACGTCCTGGAGCGCCGCGTTGCCCAGTGAGGCGGCGTCGGCCTGCGAGAGGTCGTTGGGGTCGAAGCCCGGCGCGTTGGCCATGGCGAGGACCTCGCCGGTGCGGGTGTTCTGCACGACGACGTAGCCGCGGTCGGCCTTGGACTTCTTGACCTGGTCGGCGATGGCCTTCTGGGCCGCCCACTGGATGTCGCGGTCGATGGTCAGCTCGATGTCGGAGCCCGCGACGGCGGGGACCTCCTTGGTGCCCGCGGTGGGCACCCGGCGGCCGCCGGACTGGGCGTACTTGATCGTTCCGTCCTCGCCCGCGAGCTCCTTGTCCAGCTGCGATTCGAGGCCGCCCGCGCCCGTGCCCTCGGCGTTGACGTAACCCAGTATCCCGGCGGCGAGGCCGCCGTTGGGGTAGACGCGCTTGGTGGTCGACTCCTGGAAGACACCGGCCAGCACATTGGCCCCGACGCCGCCGGCTGCCTTGTCCTTGGCGGCCTTCTCCGCGAAGACGGACTTGAGGTCCTTGATCTGCGTCCAGACCTGCGGGGTCTGCCTGCGGGCCAGCACCGCGTACCGGCTCTTGGGCTTGGCCAGCTTCTTCGTCAGTTCGGCCGCGTCGACGCCGAGGATGGGCGCGAGGAGCGCGGCGGCCTGCTGGGGCGCGTCGGGTGCCTTGCTGTCCTCGGGAGTGAACATCTTGGGGTCGGCGGTGATGTCGTACGCGTCGACGCTGGTGGCCAGCGCGATGCCGCCGCGGTCGGTGATCTCGCCGCGCTCGGCGGCGACGGTGTAGCTGAGGTAGCGGTTCTTCTCGGCCTTGGCCGCGTACGCGTTGGCGTCCACGGCCTGTACCTGGAGGAGCCGGACGACGAACGCGATCATGACGAGGGTCAGGGCCAGGCTGACGAGCCGCAGCCGCGGCCGTGGGCTGCCCAGGCGCAGCGGCAGGCCCGATCGGGCGCGGGGGGTCCGCCCGCGCGGCGCCGCGGACGAGGGCCGCCGTCGCGGTTCGGGGCGGGCTGCGGGCCGGGGACGGCCGGAGCGGGCGGCCGCGTTACGCGGACGCGCGGGGCCGGGTACCCGGCGGCGCGGTGGTTCCTGGGAAGGCACTGCGTCACCTGCCGGGGCTCGTGGAGGGCTGGTCTGCCGGGGTACGCGCGTTCGCGGGGGTGCTCGGCTTCGCCGGGGCGGTGCCGGTCGTGGTCGCGGACGCGCCGGGATCGGCCGCGGTCGTGCTCGGCCGTGGCGTGGCGGTGGCCGACGCGGTGGGCGAAGAGGTGGGGCGGGGCCAGGCCGCGGGGGTTTCGGGCTTCGGCGCCGCACCGGCGGGGGAGGGTACGCCGCGGACCTTGCCGTTCGCGTCGAGGAAGGCGGGGCTGCCGCCGGGGACCATGCCCAGTTCCCGCGCGCGCCGCGCCAGGGCGTCGGGTTCGGAGGCGCTGTCGACGTCGCGCTGGAGGGCCTGCTGATCGTCGGTGAGGTCCGTGGTCCGCTTCTTCAGCTCGCTCAGCCGGAACGATCCTTCGTTGAGCGCGGAGTTCAGCAGCAGCAGGGAGATCAGGCCGCCGCCCAGGAGCAGGACGACCAGCAGGACGAAGGGGGCCCGGGCCGCGTTGCTCGGCCCGGAGGGCATCAGCCGGCTGAGCCGCGCCGCGCGCCCTTTCAGCCGGCCGGCCGCTTTGCTCACCGCGCCACTCCGTCCGGGTTGCGCGAGGTCTCCGGGTGCCGGCTGCTCATCGCTCCTCCTCGCGGATCCGCTGGGCTCCGCGCAGGCGGGCGGGGGCGGCGCGCCGGTTCTCGGCGACCTCCTCCTCGGTGGGCAGCTCGGCGCCGCGGGTCAGCAGCTTGAGGCGGGGCTGGTAGCGCTCGGGGACGACCGGCAGGCCGGGCGGCGCCGTGTTGGCGGCGCCCGCCGCCAACACCTGTTTGACCAGGCGGTCCTCCAGCGAGTGGTACGAGAGGACGGCGATGCGCCCACCGACGGCGAGGCTCCGCACCGCGGCCGGGATCGCCCGTTCCAGCACGGTGAGCTCACCGTTGACCTCGATGCGCAGCGCCTGGAAGGTGCGCTTGGCCGGGTTGCCGCCGGTGCGCTTGGCGGCCTGCGGCAGCGAGTCACGGATCAGCTCGACGAGCCGGGCGCTGTTGCTGAACGGCTCCTTCTCGCGTTCGCGCACGACGGCGGAGACGATCCGTTTGGCCTGCTTCTCCTCGCCGTACGCGCGCAGGATCCTGACCAGCTCGCCCGGCGCGTAGGTGTTGAGCACCTCGGCCGCGCCGATGCCGGTCGTCTGGTCCATGCGCATGTCGAGCGGGGCGTCCTGGGCGTACGCGAATCCGCGGTCGGCCTCGTCCAGTTGCATGGAGGAGACGCCGAGGTCGAACAGGATGCCCTGGACCTTGGGGATGCCGAGGCGGTCGAGCACCTCGGGCAGTTCGTCGTAGACGGCGTGCACCAGCGTGGCGCGGTCGCCGTACGGGGCGAGCCGCTCGCCGGAGAGCCGCAGCGCCTCCTTGTCCCGGTCGAGCGCGATCAGCCGGGCTGTGGGGAAGGCGGAGAGCAGCGCCTCGCTGTGTCCGCCGAGGCCCAGGGTGCAGTCGACGACCACGGGCGGCTGCGGGCCGGGGGCCTCCAGAGCCGGGGCCAACAGGTCCAGGCACCGCTGGAGCATCACCGGGACGTGTCGGGTCTGGCTCATGCGCCCTCTCAGGCTCAGGTCCCGGGGGCGCTGCACGTACGGCCTGGTCCCCGCCCGCTCGCGAAGGGGAGGTCCGCCGGCGCCGGGGAAGTGGCGTCAGCCGACCGGCGAGCGGGAGAGGGCCGGGCCGTACGTACGCCGCGCACACGGGGAAAACATCGGAATGTGCAGGGTGTCGGTAACTTCCCGTCACTTTAGTCCACCCTGCCATTCGATCGATTCCCGATCAATCAACCCGACAGCGCGTCGGCCTCGCTTTGTTCACCCGGCCGGGTGACCGAGTGTGAGGCTTGTGGGTTACCTCACAACAAGCGTCGTTGACGTTCTTTGTCCGCTTCGACACCACGCCGGTGGGGCCGCCGAAGGCTAACGTCTTGTCCATGTCGACTTCTGCGCACTCCCCTGCCCCGGGCCAGGCCCGCACCGGCGGCACCGTCACGGACCGCCTGGTCGAGGCGAACACCCAGTACGCCTCCGAGTTCACCGATCCCGGCATGGACGCGAAGCCCGTACTGCGCGTAGCCGTGGTCGCCTGCATGGACGCCCGGCTCGACCTCCACAAGGCGCTCGGTCTGGCGCTCGGCGACTGTCACACCGTCCGCAACGCGGGCGGCGTGGTCACCGATGACGTCATCCGGTCGCTGTCGATCAGCCAGCGGGCCCTCGGTACGCGCAGCGTGGTCCTGATCCACCACACCAACTGCGGCATGGAGTCGATCACCGAGGAGTTCCGCCGGGAGCTGGAGATGGAGGTCGGCCAGCGGCCGGCCTGGGCGGTGGAGGCCTACAGCGACGCGGACCAGGACGTGCGGCAGTCGATGCAGCGGGTGCGCACCTCGCCGTTCCTGCTGCACACCGACGACGTGCGCGGTTTCGTCTTCGACGTGACCACCGGTCTCCTGCGCGAGATCCTTCCGGTTTCCTGACCCTTCCCGTCCCGAGGGTGCGGGACGAGCACATTCCGGCAGTGAAAATCCCCATCGGCCCGACATTTCGGCCCCGGTTATCCACAGGCGAGTGACACGAAGCGGTAACGGCAACAAGAATGCGGGTGTGACACCCCGCCGGACCCCGTCCGGCGCGGTGTCCGTGTTTCGGGGTGGGCCGGGCCGCACAAGGGCGCCGGCCCGTGACTGGGGAATCCCGTGCTCTGGTGAGCGTGGGGCAGGGCCGAGGAGGGCCGGGTGACGACCTATGACGATCGAGCGAGCCTCACAGATCTGACCACCACAGCGGAGCGGGTGCGCAGGTCGGTGGAGAGCGTGATCGAGGGCAAGCCCGAGGTCGTGCGCCTCTCGCTGACCGTGCTGCTCGCGGAGGGCCATCTGCTGATCGAGGATGTGCCCGGAGTGGGCAAGACCATGCTGGCCAAGGCGCTGGCACGGTCCATCGACTGCTCGGTGCGCCGCATCCAGTTCACACCGGACCTGCTGCCCTCGGACATCACCGGTGTGTCCATCTTCGATCAGCAGCGCCGCGACTTCGAGTTCAAACCGGGCGCGATCTTCGCCCAGATCGTGATCGGCGACGAGATCAACCGCGCCTCGCCCAAGACCCAGTCCGCGCTCCTGGAGTCGATGGAGGAGCGCCAGGTCACCATTGACGGGCACACCTACGAGCTGCCCGACCCCTTCATGGTCGTGGCGACGCAGAACCCGGTGGAGATGGAGGGCACGTATCCGCTGCCCGAGGCCCAGCGCGACCGGTTCATGGCCAGGGTGTCGATCGGTTATCCCAGCGCCGAGGCCGAGCTGCAGATGCTCGACGTGCACGGCGGCGTCTCACCGCTCGACGACCTCCAGCCGGTGGCGCACGCCCACGACATCGTCAAGCTGATCGAGGCGGTGCGCTCGGTCCACGTCGCCGAGGCCGTCCGGCGGTACGCGGTGCAGCTCGTCGGGGCCACCCGCAACCACCCCGACCTCAGGCTCGGCGCCTCGCCGCGTGCCACCCTGCACCTGCTGCGCGCCGCCAAGGCCTCCGCCGCGCTGAGCGGCCGGGACTACTGCCTGCCGGACGATGTGCAGGCCCTTGCCGCCGCCGTCCTCGCCCACCGGCTGCTGCCGACCGCCCAGGCTCAGCTGAACCGCAGGACCGCCGAACAGGTGGTGCTGGAGATCCTGCAGCAGACCCCCGTACCGACGGCCTCGGGCGGCGCGGCCGTCCCGGTGCCCCAGCACCAGCCGGGCTCTGTGTACGACGGCCGGCAGCAGCCCGGCGCGCGGCGGCTCTGATGGCGGCCGGGGGGCCGCCCGCGATGGACGACAGCGACGACAAGGGCGGCCTGCGGGCCGCTCTGGGCGGCCTGACCACGCGCGGACGGTCCTTCCTCGCGGCCGGTGTGGCCGCCGCGGTCTGCGCCTATGTGCTCGGCCAGGGGGATCTGCTGCGGGTCGGCCTGCTGCTCGCCGTGCTGCCGCTGGTCTGTGTGACGGTGCTCTTCCGGACCCGCTACCGGGTCGCCGGCACTCGGCGTCTCTCACCGTCCCGGGTGCCCGCGGGCACCGAGGCGCGGGTCCATCTGCGGATGGACAACGTCTCGCGGCTGCCCACCGGTCTGCTCATGCTCCAGGACCGGGTGCCGTACGTGCTCGGGCCGCGGCCCCGGTTCGTCCTGGACCGGGTGGAGGCGGGCGGCCGGCGCGAGGTGTCCTACCGGGTGCGGTCGGATCTGCGCGGACGCTACCCGCTCGGCCCCCTGCAACTGCGGCTGAGCGATCCGTTCGGGATGTGCGAGCTGACGCGTTCGTTCAGCGCGTACGACACGCTCGTCGTCATCCCGCGGACCGAACCGCTGCCCCCCGTGCGGCTGGCCGGCGAGGCATCCGGTTACGGCGAGGGGCGGCAGCGGTCGCTCGCGCTGGCGGGTGAGGACGACGTTATCCCGCGCGGCTACCGGCACGGCGACGATCTGCGCCGTGTCCACTGGCGCTCCACCGCGCGCTACGGCGAGCTGATGGTGCGCCGCGAGGAGCAGCCGCAGCGGGCCAGGTGCACGGTGCTGCTGGACACGCGCCGGATCGCCTACCAGGGCACGGGGCCCGACTCGTCGTTCGAGTGGGCCGTCTCCGGCGCGGCGTCCGCGCTGGTGCACATGCTGGAGCGGGGCTTCGCGGTCCGGCTGCTGACGGACGACGGCACGGCGGTGCCGGGCGAGGGCGAGGGCGGTTTCGCCGGCTCCACCCAGGACTCGGCGGACTCGGCCGGACTGATGATGGACGCCCTCGCCGTGGTCGACCATTCCGACGGCGGCGGTCTCGCCCGCGCTTACGACGTGCTGCGCGGCGGCAACGAGGGCCTGCTGATCGCCTTCCTCGGCGAGCTGGACGAGGAGCAGGCCGAGGTGGCGGCCCGGATGCGCCGGCGCAGCGGCGGGGCCGTGGCGTTCGTCCTGGACAGCGCCGCCTGGATGCAGGGCGGCACGGCCGCCTCCGACGCGGCCTGCGAGCAACGGCTCAGGCAGCTGCGCGAGTCGGGGTGGACGGTGGTACCGGTCCGGCCCGGCATGGATCTGGCCCGGCTGTGGCAGCAGGCGAGCCATCAGGGTTCGCTGACCCAGTCCGCCGCCGTGGGCGGCACGACGGGTGGCACGACAGGTTTCTCCGGTGGTTGGTCATGAGAGGACGGTCATGAGCGGTCGTGGTCGGCTGGCCCTGTGCGCCTTTGCGGCGACGCTGATGGCGGCTTGTTCGATGCTGCCGCTGGTCGATCCCGTCACCTGGATCCTGCAGGCCTCGTTCCTGCTGGCCATCCAGGCGGGCGTGGGTGCGCTCGCCCGGCGGGTGCCGCTGCCGCGGCCGGCGACCGTCGCCGTACAGGCCTTGGTCCTGGTGGTGCTGCTGACCGTGGCGTTCGCCCGGGAGCAGGCGCTGGCGGGCTTCCTGCCCGGCCCGCAGTCCGTGCAGCGGCTCGTGGATCTGCTGACGGTGGGCGCGGACGATGTCGGGCGGTACGCGATCCCGGCACCGGACACGGCGGGCATCCGGCTGATGATGGTGGGCGGTGTCCTGCTGATCGGGCTCGCGGTGGACGCGCTGGCCGTCACGTTCCGCAGCGCCGCCCCGGCGGGGCTGCCCCTACTGGCCCTCTACTCCGTCGCCGCCGGCCTCTCCGACGGCGGGGCGGACTGGCTGTGGTTCCTGCTGGCCGCCTGCGGCTATCTGCTCCTCCTGCTGGCCGAGGGGCGTGACCGGCTCTCCCAGTGGGGGCGGGTCTTCGCCGGGGCCGCCGCGTCCCGGGGCGGAGGCCTGTCCTCCGGGATCGGCGCCTCGGGCGGCGGGGCGCTCGCCCCGGTGCGCACGGGGCGGCGCATCGGCGCGCTCGCCCTGGGAATCGCGCTGGTCGTGCCCGCGGCCCTGCCCGCGCTCGACAGCGGGCTGCTGGCCGGCAGGGGGGGCGGCAACGGCAAGGGGAGCGGTGGCGGCACCATCTCCGCCGTGAACCCGCTGGTCTCGCTGCAGAACAACCTCAACCAGCCGGAGAACCGGGAGGTGATGTCGTACCGCACCAACTCGACCGGTGTGCAGGACTTCTACCTCCGCATCCTCGCGCTGGACCAGTTCAACGGGACCGAGTGGCGGGCCTCGACCCGCCGGCTGAAGGACGTACCGAAGCGGCTGCCCAACCCGCCGGGTCTGTCGCCGGACGTCACGGTGACGGAGATCAGTACGAACATCTCCGCGTCCGCTTCGTACCAGCAGACGTACCTGCCGCTCCCCTACCCGGCGACCGAGGTGCGGGTCGGCGGGCGCTGGCGGTTCGAGCCCGAGGGCCGCACCCTCGTCGGGGACGACGGGGAGACCACCGGCGGCGCGCAGTACGAGGTCTCCAGCCTGGTCGTGCAGCCGACGGCCGACGAGCTCGCGAGCGCGGGCCAGGTCCCGGCAGCCCTGCGCCGCGAGTACACCCAGGTTCCGGCCTCCCTGCCCAAGGTGGTGAGGGAGACGGCCGACAAGGTGACCAAGGGGTCCGCCAACGCCTACGAGCAGGCGGTGAAGCTGCAGAACTACTTCGCCTCCGAGGGCGGCTTCACGTACGACACCGCGGTGAACTCGGGTACCGGGAGCGCGGCGATCGGCCGCTTCCTGAAGGACCGGCGGGGCTTCTGCGTCCACTTCTCGTTCACCATGGCCGCGATGGCCCGCACGCTGGGCATCCCGGCCCGGGTCGCCGTGGGCTTCACGCCCGGCACGGCACAGTCGAACGGCGCGATGTCGGTGGGTCTGCGCGATGCGCATGCCTGGCCGGAGCTGTACTTCGAGGGCGTGGGGTGGACCCGCTTCGAGCCCACGCCGACGCGTGGCTCCGCACCCTCCTACACCCTGCCGGACGCCCCTTCCGGTGACGCCGCCGATCCGGCCCTGCCGGACACGGATGCCTCGGCGGCGGTGCCGGCCGCGCCGTCCGCCTCGGACAGCTGCCCCGCGCAGATGCGCCGGCAGGGCGAGTGCGGCAGCTCCGCACTGCCGGGGGCCGCGGCGCCCTCGGACACGGGCCCGTCGACGGGGGTCGTCCTCGGGGTGGTCCTGGCGGCGGTGCTCGTCCTGCTGCTCCCGTTGCTGCCCATGCTCTGGCGCATCCGGGTACGGGCCAGGCGACTGGGCTCCTCCACCGGGCGCACCCCGGCGGACACGGCCGCGAGAACGCTGGCGGCCTGGCAGGAGATCACCGATACCGCCTGGGACCACGGCATCGAGCCGGACGAGTCCCAGACCCCGCGGAAGACCGCGGCAAGGGTGGTACGGGTGGGACAGCTGGACACCGAGGCGGCCGGGGCGGTGCACCGGGTGGCGGGCGCGGTGGAGCAGGTGCTCTACGCACCCGAGCCACGGCCGGCCTCGGGGCTCGCGGAGGACGCGCAGGCGGTACGGGCGGGCCTCCGGGGCTCCGCGGACCGGTTCGCCCGGTTCCGCGCGGTCGTGGCACCGCGATCGGCCGTCCGGGTGGTGTGGGCGGTGTCGGAGCGCCGGGCGGCACTGGCCGGCCGGTGGCAGGCACCTCGGCGACCGGCGTGGCTGCGACGCCCGTCCCGCCAGGAGGGCTGACGACGGCGCCCCGGGCAGAACCGCACTTCGGGTCCGCCCGGGCCTCGGGTCTGCCGGGGGCATAAAACCCCCAGGGCATCTGGTCCGCCCGTGGCATCTGGTCGGGGCATCGGGTCCGCCCGGGGCATCGGGTCAGCCCCGGGCGGCAAGCCCGCCCTGGGGCATCAGGCCACGGCCGCCCTGGAGCATCAGGCCACGCCCGCCCTGGGGCATCTGGCCCGCCCCGGGCGTCGGGTCCGCCCGAGCATCAGGCCCGTAGGCCTCCGTGCAGGCGCACGCGTGAGGGGCGGTCGCAGAAATGCGACCGCCCCTCACCCATAAGTGTTCCGAGCGCTTACTGGCCCTGCTCATCACGGCGGCGCTGCCACCGCTGCTCGATCCGGTTCATCACGGACCGGCGCTGTTTGGGCTGTCGCCGTTCGCCCGCACCGCCCGCACGGACTGCCTGCTGCTCGCCCGGCTTCGGCGCTTTGCGCCAACCCGTCACCGCGAGCACCGCGCAGCCCAGCATGACGAGGAATCCCACCACGCTGATCCAGATCTGCTGGGCGACCATTCCGGCCATGAGGAGCGCGATTCCCACCAGGAAGCCAGCAACTGCCTGGTAGACCCGTCGCCGGGTGTATGTACGCAGCCCACTTCCCTCGAGCGCTGTCGCGAACTTGGGATCTTCGGCGTACAGCGCTCGCTCCATTTGCTCGAGCATTCGCTGCTCGTGCTCCGAGAGCGGCACGGAGTCCTCCTCGTCGTCGGCCGCGGGGGGCGGCCGGTATGCGGCCCTTCCAGGATAGGCAGGGAATCGCCCCCGTGAAACCCGCCCTCATTGCCAATCAGCCAGTCCGGGCCGCCACGACGGCTCAGCTGCTGAGGCGTTGATTCCCCAACCTCCGATCCGTCATGCCGGATGGTGTCCCCCGATCATACGGGGCCAAGGCTCCGATCGGGGCTGCTGGGGCGTACTCCGTCTGCAGCTGCGTTGCTGATCAGCCACGCTGCCGTCGCGATCCGGCCAGTGGCTCAGGCCCGCCTGGTGCCCAGAACGTGGAGCTGGGTCGCCACCGAGTGGAACGCCGGCAGTTCGGCGGCAGCCGTCTCCAGCTTGAGCAGGGCCTCCATCGCACCCGGCTCGGTGTCCACCAGCACGCCCGGCACCAGGTCAGCGAAGACGCGCACCCCGTGGACCGCGCCGATCTCGACGCCCGCGCCCTCGACGAGCTGGGTGAGCTGCTCCGCCGTGTACCGCCGCGGCACCGGGTCACCCTCGCCCCAGCGGCCGGCCGGGTCACTGAGCGCGTGGCGGGCTTCGGTGAAGTGACCGGCGAGCGCCCGGGCCAGGACCGCGCCACCGAGCCCGGCGGCGAGCAGACTGAGGGCGCCGGACGGGCGGAGCGCATCCGCCGCGTGCCGAACGCCCTCGGCGGGGTCGTCCACGTACTCCAGGACTCCGTGGCAGAGCACCGCGTCGTAGCCCCCGCGCCCGACCACGTCGAACAGGCCGAGGATGTCGCCCTGCACCCCGTGGACCCGGTCGGCGACGCCGGCCTCGGCCGCACGGCGCTCCAGCGCGAACAACGCGTTGGGGCTGGGGTCGACGACGGTGACCCGGTGGCCCAGGCGCGCGACGGGCACGGCGAAGTTCCCCGTACCGCCGCCGGTGTCCAGCACGTCCAGGGCGTCCCTGCCGGTCGCCTTGACCTGGCGGTCGAGAGCGTCCTTGAGGACCTCCCAGACCACGGCGGTACGGAGGGAGGCGCGGGGGCGCAGCTGGTCCGACACGGCAGTTGACTCCTCGGCACGGTGCCGCCGCTTAGGGCGGGGCGTGAACAGCGCAGGTGATAGGTCCTGTCCACCCTATTGCCTCGCACCGCCGTCACCGTCATCCCGCATCGGACCGCTCCCCGCGGGGTTGCGGGAGGACCGGCTGGAGCACCAGCAGCCGCTCCACCAGCCGCAGGAACATGGCCGCGTCGCGCAGCAGATCGTCCGCGTCGCGTCGCCCGGCCGCGCCGGGTATGCCCGCCTCCGCCCGGGCCCGGCGACGGGCACCGGAGGCGAACAGCGCGCTCCACTCGGTGAGCTCGGGGGCGATCTCCGGCAGGACCTCCCAGGCGCTTCGGATCCGCTCCCGGCGCCGCCGGGAGGTCTCGGGGCGCCCGCGGACGGCGAGCACCGCGGCGGCGGTGCGCAGCGCGGCGAGGTGGGCGGTGGCATAACGCTCGTTCGGCACGTCGAGAACAGCTGCCTCTTCGAGGCCGGCACGGGCCTGGGCGAGGAGATCGAGAGCGGCGGGCGGCGCCGTGGTGCGCCGGAGTACGGGGTGGACATCGTGCGCCGGACCGGTCGGTGAGGGGGCAGGGCCGTCTGCGCGGCGTCGCGGAGCAGCTGCTGCGGACGAGTGGGCCATGACAGAACCTCCTGTCTCGTAACGGCTTCGTGGCCGTCTGTATCCATCGTGACGGCCCCCACTGACAATCAGCTCCGATCCCCAGCTGACCTGGCCTTTTGCTTCGATCGCACATTCGGACTATCTTTTTGTACTGACCGGTCAGTACAAAAAGAGACGGGGAGGGTCTGTGGACAGCCTGGACAGCCCGCACGGAGCAGCTGTCGCCGCCGACGGCTTCGGCCTCAAGGGGCCGCGCGGATGGACGTTCCGGGGCGTGACGTTCAGCGCCGCCCCCGGGTCCCTGATCGCGATCGAGGGCCCGTCCGGCTCGGGCCGCACCTGCCTGCTGCTCGCCCTCACCGGACGGATGCGCCCCACCGACGGCGAAGCCACGACCGGCGGCCTGCGCCTGCCGCGCCGGGCCGCCGCCGTACGCCGCGTCGCGGCGCTGGGACCGGTCCCCGGGGTCAGCGAACTCGACCCGGCGTTCACCGTCGCCGAGCACCTGCGCGAACGCGCCCTGCTGCAGCGCCGCTTCGACGGCTCGCTGCGCGCCCTGCTGCGGCCGCGCCGCGAGCGCGTCGCCACGGCCCGGGCCCGGATCGACGCCGCACTGGAGGCGGCCGGGCTCGACCTCGCCGCCCTGCCCAAGGCCGAACGGACCTCCGTACGGGATCTGGAGCGGCTGGAGGCGCTGCGGCTCTCCAGCGCCCTCGCGCTGATCGGCCGGCCGCGGCTCCTCGCGGTGGACGACACCGACCTCAAGCTCTCCGACGCCGAACGCGCTGAGGCCTGGGAGCTGCTGCGCTCGCTCGCCGCAGACGGCACGACCGTGCTGGCCGTGTGCAGCCAGGCTCCCGAGGACGCCGTCACCGTGCGCACCGGCGCGACCGTCACCGTGCGAACCGGCGGCACCGCCGCGACGGAGCCCACCGACATCCCCGGGGAGCCCGCGTCGCCGGCCGCCCCGGCACACGACGAAGGGACGGCCGATGCGTTCGCCGAGACTGGCCTCGCTTGAGCTCCGGCGCTTCGGCAGGGGAAGGCTGCCGCGCGCCGCACTGGCCGCGCTCCTGCTGCTGCCGCTGCTCTACGGCGCCCTGTACCTGTGGTCCTTCTGGGACCCCTACGGACGCCTGGACCGCATCCCGGTCGCGCTGGTCAACGACGACAAGGGCGCCACCGCCGCGGGCAAGCGCCTCGTGGCCGGGGACGAGATCACCGGCAAGCTGCTCGACTCCAAGGTCTTCGAGTGGCACGAGGTGAGCGCCGCCGAGGCCGACAAAGGCGTCGAGGACGGCACGTACTACCTCTCGCTGACCATGCCCTCGGACTTCAGCCGGCGCATCGCCTCCAGCGCCGGCGACTCCCCCGAGACGGGCGCGCTCCAGGTGCGCACCAACGACGCGAACAACTACATCGTCGGCCAGATCTCCCGGACGGTCTTCTCCGAGGTCCGCACCGCCGCGTCCACCAACGCCTCCCGCGGCTTCCTCGACCGGATCTTCATCAACTTCTCCGATCTCCACGACGCGACGGCGAAGGCCGCCAAGGGCGCCGCCGACCTCGAGGGCGGAATCGGCAAGGCCAAGAAGGGCTCGAAGGACCTCGCGGACGGGCTGAAGGACGCGAAGGCCGGCAGCAGCCGGCTGGCCACCGGCATCGTCCGGCTGAACAAGGGCGCGGGCGATCTGGAGACCGGCTCGCGCCAGGTCGCGGACGGCACCCAGCTGCTCGCCGACAAGGTCAACGGGGTGGCCGCCGACGTCCGCCCGTTCCTGAAGGACAACGGCAAGGCGATCGGCGACACGGCCCGGCTCGTCGCCGACTCCTCGCAGACCGTACGGGACAACCTCGACCTGCTGGTGAAGGCGGCGCCCACCGCCGCCACCGCTGCTCACACGGCCTCCGACGACCTCACCGAGGTCCACCGCACCCGCTGCGAGGAGCAGCCGCTCCCCGACGCAGCCGTCTGCGCCCCGCTGAAACGGGCCGTGACGGCGGCGGCCGATGTGGCCGCCGTGGCCGACGACGTGAACGTCCTGGTCAAGAACCAGAACGGGGACCTCAAGAAGCTGCGCACCCAGCTGACCACCCTGCAGAAGCAGGCGAACGCCCTCGCCGAACGCTCTCCGCACCTGGACGAGGACCTGGAGAGCGCGGTCAAGAAGGTCAACGCGCTGAACGCCGGCGCCCACAAGGTCGCCAAGGGCGCGGACCAACTGCACACCGGCCTGGCCACGGCCAAGACGGGCTCCGCCGAGCTGAACACCGGCGTCGGCGACCTCAAGAAGGGCGCGACGAGCCTGGACGGCGGCATGATCCGGCTCGGCGACGGTTCGGCCACGCTCGCCAAGGGGCTCGACGACGGCGCCGGCAAGATCCCGGACTACGACAAGAAGGACCGCGACGCCCGTACGGAGGTCATGGCCGACCCCGTGCAGCTGGCCTCCCAGTCGCTGCACGCCGCCCCCAACTACGGCACCGGCTTCGCCCCCTACTTCATTCCGCTCTCCCTCTGGGTCGGCGCGATGGTGGCGTACATGCTGATCCAGCCGCTGAACCGGCGCGCCCTGGCCGCGGGGGCGCCCGCGTGGCGGATCGCCTTCGCGGGCTGGCTGCCGGTGGCCGCGATCGGTCTGCTCCAGGTGGCCGCGCTGATGTCCGTACTGCACTGGGGGCTCGGCCTGCAGATGGCGCACGCAGCCGGGACCATCTGCTTCCTCGCCCTGGTCACCTGCTGCTTCGGCGCGATCGTGCAGTGGCTGAACGCCCGCTTCGGGGCGGCGGGCCGCATCCTCGTCCTCGCCGTGCTGATGCTCCAGCTGACCTCGGCCGGCGGCACGTACCCCGTACAGACGAGTCCCGGCTTCTTCAACGCGATCCATCCGTACCTGCCCATGAGCTACATCGTCGAGGGTTTGCGCCGGCTGATCACGGGCGGCGGACTCGGCCCGGTCTGGCAGGGCTGTGCGGTACTCCTGGCCTTCACCGTCGGAGCGCTCGCGCTGACCGCCGTCTCCGCGCGCCGCAAGCAGGTCTGGACCCTGGACCGGCTGCATCCGGAGCTGAGTCTGTGAGCGCTCCGGGACCTGTGAGAATCAGGAGCATGGAAAGCAGTAGCGCCACACGCCGCCAGGCCACCCGGCAGAAGCTCTACGAAGCGGCCGTGACCCTCATCGCCGAGAAGGGCTTCTCCGCCACCACGGTGGACGAGATCGCCGAGCGCGCCGGGGTCGCCAAGGGCACGGTGTACTACAACTTCAAGAGCAAGACCGAGCTCTTCGAGGAGCTTTTGCGCCACGGAGTCGGGCTGCTCACCTCCTCGCTGCGTACGGCGGCGGAGGAGACCGACGAGCGCGGGGGCAGCCGGGTCGAGGCGCTCGACGCCATGATCCGGTCCGGTCTGGTCTTCATCGACCGCTACCCGGCCTTCACCCAGCTGTACGTGGCCGAGCTGTGGCGAACCAACCGCGCCTGGCAGGCCACCCTGCTGGTGGTGCGTCAGGAGGCCGTCGCCGTGGTCGAGGGGGTCCTCAGGCAGGGTGTCGAGGGCGGCGAGCTCAGCGAGGAGATCGACATCCCACTGACGGCGGCCGCGCTGGTCGGCATGGTGCTGGTGGCGGCGCTGGACTGGCAGGCGTTCCAGCCGGAGCGGTCGATCGACGACGTGCACTCCGCGCTGTCCCTGCTGCTGCACGGGCGGGTCAGCGGGCGCTGACCCCGGCTCGCCCCGGACCGCGGACGCACGGAAGGCGCCGGCCGGACGGGGCTCGATCCCCCCGAGCCTCGCCCGACCGGCGCCTTCCGTGCAGCCGGAGGACCTTCCCCCGTGACCCCGTTCTCCCCCGTGGCCCCGAGTCCTCCGCCGTGCACCCCCGTTCGGAAAGGAGTGCCGCACCCGCTCCGCCGCCCCGTGCCGGCGGTACCGGCGCAGCGCCCCTTCCGTGGTCCCCACTCTGCCGTCCGCGCAGGTCGCACCCCATCCGCGTCCCTACTCATCTCACGCCCTAGGTACAAGTACTCAGGGCTGCGTACCCGAGCCCTCCCACCCCGGTACGCCGCCTGGTTACGATCACCCCCGTGTCCGTACTCCCCCTGGTGTTCACAAGTGGCTGGGCGAGCGGGATCAACGCCTACGCGGTGGTCCTCCTCCTCGGCATCTTCGGCGCGACCGGTGTCACCGACGAGGTGCCCGCCTCGCTGCAGCGCACCGATGTCCTCGTCGTGGCCGCTGTGCTCTTCCTGTGCGAGGTGGTGGCCGACAAGATCCCGTACGTGGACTCGGTCTGGGACACGGCGCACACCGTCATCAGGCCGGTCGCCGGGGCGGTCGTGGCGGCGCTGCTGGCGGGCGAGAGCGGTTCGCTGCCGGAGCTCGCCGCCGGGGCCATCGGCGGGTCCACCGCGCTGACGAGCCATCTCGTGAAGGCGGGCACCAGGATGGCGGTCAACACCTCCCCCGAGCCCTTCAGCAACATCGCGGTGAGCATCGCCGAGGACCTCGGGGTCGCCGGGATCGTCACGTTCGCCGTATTCCATCCGTGGATCGCGGCGGGAATCTCCGCGGCGCTGCTGCTGCTCGGCCTGGTGATACTGGTCTTCCTGGCCTCCCGGATCCGCCGTTTCCTGCGCCGCAGGGCACAGCGGCGCGAGGAGAAACGCCTGGCGGAAGCGGTCTCCCACCGGCCTGACGGCTGAGCTGTCGGTGGCAGCCGTTAAGGTCGCTGGCATGGCACGTATTGCGGTGATCGGCGCCGGGTTGGGCGCGATGTCGGCGGCGGCCCGGCTGGCCGTGGCAGGCCACCGGGTGACGGTCTACGAGCGGTCGGAGACGTTCGGCGGCTCGGTCGGCCGCCATGCCCTGGAGGGCTTCACGTTCGACACCGGTCCCGGCCTGCTCCATCTGCCCGCCGTCTACCGCGACCTGTTCGTGAAGACCGGCAAGGAGCCGCTGGAGCGGTGCGTCACCCTGACCCAGGTCGACCCGGCGAGCCGCCACGTCTTCGCGGACGGCACCGACGTGTCCCTGCCGAACGCCTCACGGGCCGGTGTCGTCGCGGCCCTGGACGCCGCGCTCGGCGGTGGCGCGGGCGCGGCCTGGGGCGCGTTCCTCGACCGGGCCGGGGACGCGTGGGACCGGTCCCGGCGGCCGCTGCTGGAGGAGCCCCTGCGCCCCGACTGGCAGGTCCTGACCCGCGACCCGTATCCGGCGCCCGTGCGACGGCGGCTGCTGCGCCCCGCTCTGCGGGCCGGCACGGTGAGCGAGATCGGCTCCTGGGAGTTGGCGGACCCCCGGCTGGCTGCCCTGCTGGACGGGTACGCGCTGTCGTACGGTCTCGACCCGCTGCACGCCCCGGCGAGCGCGGCCCTGCTGCCGTACATGGAGGAGACGTTCGGCAGTTGGTACGTCTCCGGCGGCATGCGGGCGCTGGCGCAAGCGGTGTACGAGCGGTGTCTGGCCCGGAAGGTGGAGTTCGTCTTCGGCGCGGAGGTGGCCCGGGTCCTGGAGAAGGACGGCCGGGCGGCGGGCGTGGAGCTGGCGGACGGCACGGTCGCGGAGGCGGCTCACGTGGTGCTGGGGGCCCGGCCGCATCCGGGCCTGATGCCCGCTCAGGAGCTCTGGCAGGACGGGGACGTGACGGTGCAGCCCCGCCCGGAGGGCGCCGCCCCGACGGGCCGGTTCCTGGTGCTGCTGTCGCTGCGCGGCGCCCGGCCCGCGGATGCCGCGCACCGGACGCTGGTGCATCCGGCGGACGGGGCGGCCGAGCGCGAGGCGGTGTTCGGCGGCCGGCCGGCCGCGCACCCCACCGTCACGGTGCTGCGCCCCGACGACCCGTCGACCCGCCCCGACGAGGCCCACGAGGCCGTGACGCTGACGGCGACGGTCGCCCCGCACGGCCCGGTGGACTGGACGGACCGGGCCCTGCGGGCGCGGTACGCGGAGACCCTGATCGACACCGCGAGCGCGGCCGTTCCGGGACTGCGGGACCGGGTGCTGCACATGGAGGTGCGGACGCCCGCGGAGTCGGAGGCCGAGACGGGTGCGCCGGGCGGCGCGGTCCCCCCGCCCGCGCTGGCGGGCGCCGGAGGGGGCTGGCTCCACGCGGGCAATCGCACCCGGCTGCCGGGGCTGCTCCTGGCAGGCGGCTGGTCGCACCCGGGCGGCGGGCCCGCCCACGCGGGGATGTCCGGGGCACTGGTCGCGGGGATCGTCGTCGAAGGGGACGGGTTCCGCGGATCGCAGTGACCGCTGCGGGCCGGGCGCGGCCTCCGCCCGAGCGGGGACCGGCGCCCGGGACTCAGTAGCGGTACTGCTCGTTGTGGCCCGTGTCGTAGCCGTTCGGGTACGGCGCCGGCTGGGCGGGCTGCTCCGGAGCCATCGGCGGATACTGCTCGCCCTCCCGCTGCTGCGGCACCCAGACTCCGCCCGGCGGGGTCTCGGAGGCGTACGGCTGGGACTGGGCGTACGACTGCGGCTGGGCGTACGGGTCGGCGAACTGCTGGCCGCTGCCGTAGCTGTCGTAGTTCCCGTCGTTCCCGTACGTGCCGTACTGCGGGGTGCTCGCGGTGGTACCAATGTACGGGTCGGAGTACGCGGCGTACTGCTGCTGGTCCGTGCCGTAGTCGTACTGACCGGCTCCCGCGTAGGTGTCCTGGCCCGCGTAGAGGTCCTGGCCCTGCGCCGGGTAGCCGGCAGGGTCGGTGTACGGGTCGTACGCGGCGTACTGCGGCTGTCCCTGGGGCTGTTGGGGCTGTTCCTGCCGGCGGGGTTCGGTGTAGATGCCGTACTGCCCGGTGTCGTCCGGCAGCGGCTCCGGAGCGTAGACCTCGGCCGGCCCGGCCTGCGGTGCGGCCTCCGGCGGTGGCGGTGCCTGGTGGTCGTACTCCATCTCCAGGTCCGAGACCTGGAGCGTGGGCTCGCGGTCGGCTCCGGAGCGCCGGCGCCGGCTCTCCCCGGGGCTGCCCCCTATGGCCCAGCCCGTCGAGAAGCCGCGGCGGAAGGAGAGCGTGACGTACGTCTGCCCCGTCGCGAAGGCGATCGCACCGACGACGATGACGAACACGGACGGCATCAGGACACCGATGACGACACCGACGAAGCCGGTGAAGGCGAGCAGGCGCCAGCGCAGCCGCGCCTTGTACTGCAGCAGCACCTCACCGAGCAGCCACAGCGCAACGATGCCGAACGCGATGTAGAGGACCGTCCAGCCCATGCCCGCCCCCTTCTACGGCCACCGCCCCGGGTCGCGGCGGGTACGGCCGGTCACGACTGCTTGTGCAGTCCGAGATTCTCGTAGATTTCGAGCGTCGCCGTCGAGTTGTTCAACGTGATGAAGTGCAGCCCGGGGACACCCTCGGAAAGCAGCTTCGCGCAGAACCGCGTTGCGAAGTCGATGCCAATGGAGCGTACAGCGGCGGGATCCTCCTTGGCGGCGAGGATGCGTTCTTTCAGGTCCGCGGGCAGGGTCGCGTTGCTGAGCTGCGCGAATCTCTCCAATTGCCGGACGCTCGTGAGGGGCATCACCTCGGGAATGACCGGCGTTTCGCAACCCGCAGCGACCACCCGGTCACGCATCCGGAGATAGGCGTCCGGGTCGAAGAACATCTGCGTGATCGCATAGTCCGCACCGGCACGGCACTTGTCCACGAAATGCCGGATGTCGGTGTCCCAGTCCTCCGAGCGCGGATGCCGTTCGGGGAATGCGGCGACGCCGACACAGAAATCACCGGATTCCTTGATCAGTCGCACGAGATCCGCCGCGTACCGCACGCCCTGCGGGTGCTCGACCCACGGGCCCATCGGGTCACCCGGCGGGTCTCCGCGCACGGCGAGGATGTTCCGGATTCCGGCGTCCGCGTACTGACCCACCATGTTGCGCAGTTCGGCGATGGAGTGGTTGACCGCCGTGAGGTGCGCGACCGGGGTGAGCGTGGACTCGGCGGCGATGTCCTGGGTCGCCTTGACCGTCCCGGCCCGGGTGGAGCCGCCGGCTCCGTACGTCACGGAGACGAAGCTCGGTCCCACCGCCTCGACCCGGCGCAGCGCGTTCCAGAGGTTGCGCTCACCCTTCTCGGTCTTGGGCGCCCAGAACTCGAAGGAGTACGAGGTCTTGCCGGTCGCGAGCATCTCACGCACGGTGCGCGCGTGATCTGTCCTGGTGGAGGGTGTGCCAAGGGCCATACCGGCAGGTTAACCAGGGCGAGGCGGGCTCCCCACCGAACTGGGGCGATTTGACTTGATTGCCCGAACTTTGTCCACGCTTCGGACACTCCCGTCCCGAACAGGCCCCCGGCCGTCCTCCCGGTCACGCCTCGGCGCGGTCCCGGATCCTTCCCGCCAGCCCGGCGGCGGCCGCCGCCGGATCGGACGCCTCGGTGACGGCCCGCACGACGACGACCCGGCGTGCTCCGGCTTCCAGCACCTCGTCGAGGTTGCCGGCGTCGATGCCGCCGATGGCGAACCAGGGGCGGGCGGGGGCGAGCGAGGCGGCGTAGCGGACGAGGTCCAGGCCGGGGGCGTACCGGCCGGGCTTGGTCGGCGTGGGCCAGCAGGGGCCGGTGCAGAAGTAGTCGACGCCGGGCTCGGCGAGGGCCGCGTCGACCTCGGACTCGGCGTGCGTGGAGCGGCCGACGACCACGTCCTGGCCGACGATCGCGCGGGCGGCCGGGACCGGCAGGTCGCCCTGGCCCAGGTGCAGCACGTCGGAGCCGATGGCGTGGGCCACGTCGGCCCGGTCGTTGACGGCGAGGAGCTTGCCGTGGCGCTTGCAGGCGTCGGCGAAGACCGCGAGGTGTTCGAGCTCCTCGGCCGCCTCCATGCCCTTGTCGCGCAGCTGGATGATGTCCACGCCGGAGGTGAGGACCGCGTCGAGGAACGCGGGGAGGTCGCCCTGGCGCCGGCGGGCGTCCGTGCACAGGTAGAGCCGGGCGTCGGACAGCAGCGTGCGAGGCGTGGACATGGTGCGGTTCCCCCCGGGGACGACGATGGCGGTGGTTCGGTGTGGTGCCGCGCGGGAGGCGGGCCGCGACATGCGGCCCGCCTCCCCTGTGCGGCGCCGGTCTCTCAGACGGCGAGCGCCTGGGCGCGACGCTTCACCTCCGTGCCGCGGTTCTCACTCAGTGCCTGCGCGGGCGTGCCCGGCAGACTCGGGTCGGGCGTGAAGAGCCATTCCAGCATCTCCGCGTCGGAGTAGCCGTCGTCCCTCAGGAGCGTCAGGGTCCCCGAAAGGCCCTTGACCACCTTGTCGCCGTCGATGAAGGCGGCAGGCACCTGGAGCGCCCGGTTCTCACCACGTCGTACGGCAATGAGCTGGCCGTCCTTGACCAGCTGGCGCACACGCGTCACCTCGATATCGAACATTTCTGCGATGTCGGGGAGGTGGAGCCAGGCGGGGACGAGAGCATCGATCTTTACGTCAATCTCGGTCACGGGGACAAGCGTGCCATCCCGGACCGACAGTCGGTACCCGGGCCGACCGTACGGGGCGTCGGGCGGGCGTCAGAGCGTGGCCGATTTCAGGGGTACGGAGGGGTCGGCGACCCGCTCGGGGACGAGTTCCGCCCCCGATTCGACGAGTTTGCGGCCCTGTGCCAGATCGCGCGGACGGCCAACCGCCAGTACGGCGACGAGCGCGCCGCCCCGGAGCCAGCACACCGTCCACGTCGCTTCGGAAGGGTCGCCGCGCCACACCAGGGCGTCGGCCCCCGTGTGGTGACCCGCGTACTGGACGAAGCGGCCGAACTGCTCGGACCAGAAGTAGGGCACGGGGTCGTAGACCGGGGGCTGCCCCTCGCCCTCCCGGACGACAGCGGCGGCGACGGTCCGGGGCCCCTGAAGGGCGTTGTCCCAGTGGTGGACGAGCAGCCGCTCGCCGTACCGGGCCGAGGGGAAGGATGCGCAGTCCCCGACCGCGTACACGTCGGGGAGCGAGGTGCGCAGCGATGCGCCGGCGGTCACCGATCCGTCCGGGCCTCGTTCGATCCCCGATCCGGCGAGCCACCCGGTAGCGGGCCGGGCGCCGATGCCGACGACGACCGCGTCCGCCGGGAGGGTGCGGCCGTCGGTCAGGACCACGCGGCCGGGTTCGATGCGGGCGACGCGTGCGCCGGTGAGGAGCGCGGCGCCGCTCTCGGCGTACCAGCCGGCCATGGGGGCGGCGACCTCGGCGGGCAGCGCGCCGGCGAGCGGGCGGTCGGCGGCCTCGACCACGGTGACCGCGCAGCCGGCCGCGCGGGCGGCGGTGGCGAACTCGGCGCCGATCCAGCCCGCGCCGACGACCACGACGTCGTGCTGCCGTTCGAGGACCGGGCGCAGCCGGGCGGCGTCGTCCAGGGTGCGCAGGAGGTGGACGCCCGGGACACCCTCCGAGCCGGGCAGCACCAGGGGTTCGGCGCCGGTGGCGACGACCAGGACGTCGTAGGGGACGGGCCCGTCCGGGGTGTCCAGTTCGCGGTCGGCCGCGCGCAGTGCCGTCACGTCGAGGCCGAGCCGCAGGGTGATGCCCAGCGCCTCGAAGTCGATGTCGAAGGCCGAGTCCTCGGCCTTGCCGAGAAGGACCGCCTTCGACAGGGGCGGCCGGTCGTACGGCTGGTGCGGTTCGGCGCCGATCAGCGTGACGGGGCCGGTGAAGCCCTGTTCGCGCAGGGCCACGGCGGTCTGCACGCCCGCCATGCCCGCTCCGGCGATCACGACGCGGCGGCTGCGTCGCGATCCTGTCTGCTGCTGTCCGGTCTGCTCGTCCACCCGTCCACCTTAAGCACCTGACACAACGTCAGGAAGTCGGTTCCCGTGACGCGCCCACCGGATCGCCGTCCCCGCGCCGGCGTCCGCTCCCTTGCAGGCGGCGTGGGGCAGGGGTTTAGGGTGGCCGTGCACATCACTCGCGGGAGCCCGGACGGACCGGGCTGAGAGGGAGGCTGGACGGCCTCCGACCGTACGAACCTGATCCGGGTCATGCCGGCGAAGGGAGGGGCTGGACGCCCATGCGCATACACCGGACGAACGGGTCGGACGTCCTCGTCATCGGGGGCGGCATCATCGGCCTGGTCACCGCCTGGCGGGCCGCCCAGCGCGGCCTGGTCACGGCGGTCGTGGACCCCGCACCGGGCGGCGGTGCCGCACAGGTCGCGGCCGGCATGCTGGCCGCCGTCACCGAACTCCACTACGGCGAGGAGATGCTGCTCGGTCTCAACGTCGCCTCCGCCGCACGCTATCCGGCGTTCGCGGCCGAGCTGGAGGCGGCGAGCGGACAGGAGATCGGCTTCCGCGCCTGCGGCACCCTGGCCGTCGCGCTCGACGCCGACGACCGCGCCCATCTGCGGGAGCTCCACGCCCTGCAACGCCGCTCGGGGCTGGAGTCGGAGTGGCTCACCGGTCGTGAGTGCCGCCGTCTGGAGCCGATGCTCGCGCCCGGCGTACGCGGCGGGCTGCGGGTCGACGGCGACCACCAGGTCGACCCGCGACGGCTGGCCGCCGCGCTGCTGACGGCGTGCGAGCGGGCCGGGGTCACCTTCCACCGCCAACGGGCCGAACGGCTCACGGTCACGGGCGGCCGGGCCACCGGAGTCGAGCTCGCCGACGGCAGGGAGGCGGCAGCCGATCAGGTCGTGCTCGCGGCGGGCAGCCTCAGCGGCCGGCTCGCGGGGGTGCCGGAGCACGTCCTGCCCCCGGTCCGCCCGGTGAAGGGCCAGGTGCTGCGCCTGACCGTGCCCACCGCGTACGCCCCCTTCCTCTCCCGCACCGTGCGGGCCGTGGTCCGGGGCAGCCACGTCTACCTCGTACCGCGCGAGAACGGCGAACTGGTCATCGGCGCCACCAGCGAGGAGATGGGCTGGGACACCACCGTCACGGCAGGCGGTGTGTACGAGTTGCTGCGCGACGCGCACGAGCTCGTGCCGGGCATCACGGAGCTGCCGCTCACCGAGACCGTCGCCGGTCTGCGCCCCGCCTCCCCCGACAACGCCCCGCTGCTCGGCCGCACCGCGCTGCCCGGCCTGCACCTCGCCACCGGCCACCACCGAAACGGGGTGCTGCTCACCCCCGTCACCGGGGACGCCATGGCGGAGCTGCTGGCCGGAGGCGAGCTGCCCGAGGTGGCCCGCCCCTTCTCCCCCGGCCGTTTCTCACCCGCCGCCGCCCCCGTACGTCAGGAGCAGCCCGCATGACCGAGCCCGCCCCCCTCTCCGCCTCCCCCTCCGCCTCCCCCTCCCTCTCCGTCTCCGTGAACGGCGAGGCCGTCGCCGTCGCGCCGGGCACCACCCTGGAGGCCCTGGTCGCCTCGCTGACCCGCGCGCCCTCGGGCGTCGCGGCCGCCCTGAACGAGACCGTCGTACCGCGCGGCCAGTGGCCCGCGGCCGCGCTCGCCGACGGCGACCGGGTCGAGGTCCTCACCGCGGTCCAGGG
Source organism: Streptomyces sp. NPDC050422 (assembly GCF_044458665.1). Taxonomy (NCBI): domain Bacteria; kingdom Bacillati; phylum Actinomycetota; class Actinomycetes; order Kitasatosporales; family Streptomycetaceae; genus Streptomyces; species Streptomyces sp. NPDC050422. The sequence continues at coordinate 64,820 of NZ_JBITIE010000005.1, read as the reverse complement.
AGGCTGACCATGTCCGACGACCTCTTCTCGCTCGGCGGCACCGTCCTCGGCTCCCGGCTGATCATGGGGACGGGCGGGGCACCGAGCCTGGACGTGCTGGAGCGGTCCCTGACCGCTTCCGGCACCGAGCTGACCACGGTGGCGATGCGCCGCCTGGACCCGACCGTGCAGGGCTCCGTGCTCTCCGTACTGCAGAAGCTCTCCATCCGCGTGCTGCCGAACACGGCGGGCTGCTTCACCGCGGGCGAGGCCGTACTCACCGCCCGGCTGGCCCGCGAGGCGCTCGGCACCCACTGGGTCAAGCTGGAGGTGGTGGCGGACGAGCGCACCCTCCTGCCCGACCCCATCGAGCTGCTCGACGCCGCGGAGACGCTGGTGGACGACGGTTTCACCGTGCTGCCGTACACGAACGACGACCCGGTACTGGCCCGGAAGCTGGAGGACGTGGGGTGCGCGGCGATCATGCCGCTCGGCTCCCCCATCGGCTCCGGCCTGGGCATCCGCAATCCGCACAACTTCCAGCTGATCGTCGAACAGGCGCGGGTTCCGGTGATCCTGGACGCGGGCGCCGGCACGGCCTCGGACGCGGCGCTGGCCATGGAGCTGGGATGTGCGGCCGTGATGCTCGCCTCGGCGGTGACCCGCGCGCAGGAACCCGAGCTGATGGCCGCCGCGATGCGTCACGCGGTGGAGGGCGGTCGGCTCGCGTACCGCGCGGGGCGGATCCCTCGCCGCCACTTCGCCGAGGCGTCGTCGCCGGTGGCGGGGCGGGCGGTGCTGGATCCGGAGCGCCCGGCGTTCTGACCCGGGGCGCCCGGAGGGTCCGTGTGGCGGATCTCATGTGCCGGTCACGACCCGTCCCGATCCCGGGGCCACACCCGTTCCCCGGCAGCGGATCGCATGTCCCTGTCACGGCTCGGCTGCAGTACGGCCCCGGGATCGCCCCGGCCAGTCGGCCGTGTCGGCGGTGGCTCGTAGACTCAGCACCGTGGATACGACCCTCCAGGACCCTCTCGTCGGGCAGCTGCTCGACGGCCGCTACCGCGTCGATGCCCGCATCGCCGTGGGCGGCATGGCCACGGTCTACCGGGCCATGGACACCCGGCTCGACCGGGTGCTCGCCCTCAAGGTGATGCACCCGGCGCTCGCGACCGACGCCTCGTTCGTCGAGCGCTTCATCCGCGAGGCCAAGTCCGTGGCCCGGCTGGCGCACCCCAACGTGGTCGCCGTCTTCGACCAGGGGGCCCAGGAGCAGTACGTCTACCTGGCAATGGAGTACGTCGCGGGGTGCACGCTGCGCGATGTGCTGCGCGAGCGGGGCGCCCTGCAGCCGCGGGCCGCACTGGACATCCTGGAGCCGGTACTGGCCGCCCTGGGGGCCGCGCACCGGGCGGGCTTCGTCCACCGGGACATGAAGCCGGAGAACGTGCTGATAGGCGACGACGGCCGGGTCAAGGTGGCCGACTTCGGCCTGGTCCGGGCCGTGGGCTCGGTCACGAACACCACCGGGACCATCCTGGGCACCGTCTCCTACCTCGCCCCCGAGCAGATCGAGCACGGCACCGCGGACACCCGCGCCGACGTCTACGCGTGCGGCGTCGTGCTGTACGAAATGCTCACGGGCGCCAAGCCGCACACGGGGGACTCCCCCGCCCAGGTCATCTACCAGCACCTCAACGAGGATGTCCCGGCCCCCTCCGCCGTCGTCCCGGGTCTCGCGGCCGAGCTCGACGCGCTGGTGGCGAGCGCCACGGCCCGCGACCCGGAGGTCCGCCCGTTCGACGCCGTGGCGCTGCTCGCCGAGTCCCGCCGGGCCCGGTCCTGCCTCACCGACGCGCAACTGGACGCCGTGCCGCCGCAGGCCCTGGCCGAGGTGCGCGAGGCCGCCGAGGACCGTACGAGCGTGATCCCGCGGGTGCTTCCGCCCGGCCAGGGCACCGCCCACCACACCAGCCGGCTGGAGATGCCGCCGCAGCCGCCCGCCCGTCGGGCGGGCCCGGTCCGCCGGAGGCCGCCGCGGGGTGTCATCGTGGCCGTCCTCGCCGTGCTGCTCGTCCTGGGGGTCGGCGGTGGTGTCTGGTACATCAACTCCGGGCAGTTCACCCGGGTCCCCTCGCTGCTGGGCCAGAGCGAGGCGGCGGCGAAGGGGCGGCTCTCGGACACCGGTCTGGAGCTGAAGGGCGTGCGGCGGGCCTACAGCGACACCGTCGACCGCGGCAAGGTGATCAGCAGCGACCCGAAGTCGGGCGCCCGGATCCGGGGCAACGACTCGGTGTCGCTGGTCGTCTCGCGCGGTCCCGAGATCGTCACGGTGCCCGATGTCCAGGGCGTCGAGCTCTCCGAAGCCAGACGGCAACTGGAGAAGCGGGGCCTGGTGCCCGGCATGGTCACCAAGGAGTTCAGCGACGACGTGAGCGCCGGTGAGGTGGTGCGTACGGATCCCGAGGCGGGCGCCGAGCGCCACCCGGACTCCGCGGTCGCGATCGTGGTCTCCAAGGGCAGCCCGGTCGACGTCCCCGATGTCACCGGCCTGTCGGTCGACGACGCCACGGCGGAGCTGGAGGACGCGGGCCTCAAGGCCGTCGTCGCGCCCGGCCGGGTCAACTCCCCGGAGGACGAGGGCGACGTCGCCCGCCAGTCGGTACCGGAAGGAACCGAGGCCGCCGAGGGGGACAGCATCACGCTGACGGTCTCCAAGGGACCGCAGATGATCGACGTCCCGGACGTCACCGGCAAGGACGTCGACGACGCCCGCAGCGAGCTGGAGGACGCGGGGTTCGAGGTCAAGGTCGACCGCCCGTTCCTCTCCTTCAGCGACACGATCGCGAGCCAGTCCGTCGACGGCGGCGACCAGGCCCCCGAGGGCAGCACCATCACCATCAAGACCAAGGGGCTCTAGGCCCTGTCCGGAGTCCCGAGCCTGCGCCCCGCCGCACGTGGTCGCAGGGCAGGACCTACGACCACGCACACCGACCGCACGCACCGACCGCCGCTGCGCCCGCGCTTCGCGCGGACGACGCGGGACTTCAGACAGGACCTATACGTATGCGCAACCCTGTCGGCGGCCACATCCCGGTAGCCGGCGGCCTCGCCAAGGTCGGCCTGCCCTACGCGCGCGAGATGGGCGCGGAGGCCGTCCAGGTCTTCGTGGCCAATCCGCGCGGCTGGGCGACCCCGGCCGGCAACCCGGCGCAGGACGAACTGTTCCGCACCGAGTGCGCCGCCGAGTCCATACCGGCGTACGTGCACGCCCCGTATCTGATCAACTTCGGCTCGCACACCCCGGCGACCGTGGAGAGGTCCGTCGACTCCCTGCGCCACTCCCTGCGCCGGGCGCGCGAGATCGGCGCCCTGGGCGTCGTGGTACACACCGGCTCGGCGACCAACGGACGGCCGCGGGAGGAGGCGCTGGCGCAGGTGCGTACCCATATGCGGCCGCTGCTGGACGAGCTGACGCACGACGACGACCCGTTCCTGCTGCTGGAGTCGACCGCGGGGCAGGGATTCTCGCTCTGCTCACGTACCTGGGACTTCGGACCGTACTTCGACGCGCTCGATACCCATCCGAAGCTCGGCATCTGTCTCGACACCTGCCACATCTTCGCGGCGGGACACGACCTGGCCGCACCGGCCGGCATGAAGGAGACCCTGGATCTGCTGGTGGAGACGGTCGGCGAGGGCCGGCTGAAGCTGATCCACGCCAACGACTCCAAGGACGTGACCGGGGCGCACAAGGACCGGCACGAGAACATCGGGTCGGGCCACATCGGCGAGGAGCCGTTCCGTGAGCTGTTCTCCCACCCGGCCACCGAGGGCGTTCCGCTGGTCATCGAGACGCCGGGCGGCAAGGAGGGCCATGCGGCCGACGTGGCCCGGCTGAAGGAGCTGCGCGGCCTGGGCTGATCGCGCGGAGACCCATGGAGGAATACCCCAGGGGGGTATATGGTTCTTACTGTCGGCAGGAGCCACTCCTCGGCATTGGGGTTCACCATGCAGAACCACACACCGCACACACCGCACACACCGCACACGGACCATGCCGGCCACGGGGGCCACGGGAGCCACGGTCACTCCGGCCACGGTGCGGGCAGTGCGAGCTGGGCGATGGCGGCGCGCGCCACGCTCCACTGCCTCACCGGATGCGCCATCGGCGAGATCCTCGGCATGGTGATCGGCACCGCGCTCGGCTGGGGCAACCTGCCGACGATGGTCCTCGCGATCGTCCTGGCGTTCTTCTTCGGCTACACGCTGACGCTGCGGTCCATCCTCAAGGCGGGTGTCGACTTCAGGACGGCGTTCCGGGTCGCGCTCGCGGCCGACACGCTCTCCATCGCGGTGATGGAACTGATCGACAACGGGGTGATCGTCCTGTGGCCCGGCGCCATGGACGCCACGCTTGCGGACGCCCTGTTCTGGGGGGCACTCGCGATCTCGCTCGCCGTCGCCTTCGTCGTCACCACACCGGTGAACAAGTGGATGATCGGGCGCGGCAAGGGACACGCGGTGGTGCACCAGTACCACCACTGAGGCGGCACACGGGGAACAGCCGGTTCAGAGCTCGGGTCCGTCCCCGGGCTCCTCCTGGTAGGAGTAACGCTGTTCCTTCCAGGGGTCACCGATGTTGTGATAGCCGCGCTCCTCCCAGAACCCGCGGCGGTCGGCGCTCATGTACTCGATGCCCCGGACCCACTTGGGGCCCTTCCAGGCGTACAGGTGCGGCACGACGAGCCGAAGCGGGAAGCCGTGTTCGGCGGTGAGCAGTTCGCCGCCCTTGTGGGTGGCGAACAGGGCCCGCTCGGAGGTGAAGTCGTCGAGCCGGAGGTTCGAGCTGAATCCGTACTCGGCCCAGACCATCACATGGGTGACCTGTGGCGCGGGCGGCGCGAGTGCCACGACATCGCGGGCGAGAACTCCGCCCCACTCGGCGCCGAGCATGCTGAACTTGGTCACGCAGTGCAGATCGGCGACGACCGAGGAGAACGGCAGCGCGGAGAACTCCTGATGGTTCCAGCAGTGCTTCTCACCGTCGGCCGTGGCCCCGAAGACCCGGAATTCCCAGCGGTCGGGCTTGAACTTGGGCACCGGCCCGTAGTGGGTAACCGGCCAACCACGCTGCAGTCGCTGTCCCGGCGGAAGCTCGGACTGCTCTGACGCGTGGTGTTCCCGGCTTTCCGGCTGACCCATGACTCCATGGTGACAGACAGGCAGGGGTGGTCATGACCAGGGCAGAGGCGATTCGGGCAACTCATACTAAGCGTGCACTTACTGGACGCCCATCGGGTGCGGTGCGAGGATGCGGCCAACTTGCCCAGTTCACCGGTGGAAGGAGCCTCTGCCATGCAGGGCGACCCCGAGGTCCTCGAGTTCCTGAACGAACAGCTGACCGCCGAATTGACTGCTATCAACCAGTACTTTCTGCATGCAAAGATGCAGGACAATTTCGGCTGGACGAAGCTCGCGAAGTACACCCGTTCCGAGTCCTTCGACGAGATGAAGCACGCCGAGATCCTGACCGACCGCATCCTGTTCCTGGACGGCCTGCCGAACTACCAGCGGCTCTTCCACGTACGAGTGGGCCAGACGGTCACCGAGATGTTCCAGGCGGACCGTCAGGTCGAGGTGGAGGCGATCGACCGCCTCAAGCGCGGCATCGAGCTGATGCGCGGCAAGGGCGACATCACGTCAGCAAATATCTTTGAGTCGATCCTGGCGGACGAGGAGCACCACATCGACTATCTCGACACCCAGCTGGAACTGGTCGAGAAGCTCGGCGAACCGCTCTACATCGCCCAGCTGATCGAGCAGCCCGACAGCTGACCGGACAAGGACGACGTCAGGCGGCGTCGGGAAGAGCGACCGGCCCGCCAACGGGGCCGGCGCCGGGGGCGGTGCGCTGATCGGCATCGGCAGCGGCGTCGGCCGTGACACGGTCCGCGGTGCCCGGCGTCCGCTTCTGGTCGAGCAGCTCGCGGCGCGGGCAGGCGCCGCGGCCGAGCATCGCCTGAATGGTGCGGACGCAGCCGCCGCAGTCGGTCCCCGCCTTGCAGGCGGACGCTATCTGGCGGGGTGTGCAGGCGCCGTCTTCCGCATGCTTCTTGACCTGCTGCTCCGTTACGCCGAAGCACGAGCAGACGTACATGCGGTTCACCTCCCGACGGGATGGATCGTGGGCGCCGCCCCGATAATCGGTGAGGCTAACCTAACCTTACCCGCCGCTCAAGGCCCGCAAAAGCCCCGGAACGCCCTGTGGGGCACGGATCACATCGATCCGTGCCCCACAGTCGTACGTCCGCTACCAGCGGTGATGCCTACTGATCCCGGTACATCTCGGCGACCAGGAACGCGAGGTCCAGCGACTGGCTGCGGTTGAGCCGCGGGTCGCAGGCCGTCTCGTAACGCTGGTGGAGGTCGTCCACGAAGATCTCGTGGCCGCCGCCGACGCACTCGGTGACATCGTCACCGGTGAGCTCGACGTGGATACCGCCCGGGTGCGTGCCGAGGCCCTTGTGCACCTCGAAGAAGCCCTTGACCTCGTCCAGGACGTCGTCGAAGCGACGGGTCTTGTGGCCGGACGCGGCCTCGAAGGTGTTGCCGTGCATCGGGTCGGTCACCCAGGCCACGGTCGCGCCGGAGGCGGTGACCTTCTCGACCAGCTCCGGGAGCTTGTCGCGGACCTTGTCGGCGCCCATGCGGACGACGAAGGTCAGCCGGCCGGGCTCGCGCTCGGGGTCGAGGCGCTCGATGTAGCCGAGGGCCTCGTCGACGGTGGTCGTCGGGCCGAGCTTGATGCCGATGGGGTTGCGGATCTTCGAGGCGAACTCGATGTGCGCGCCGTCCATCTGGCGGGTGCGCTCACCGATCCACACCATGTGGCCCGAGGTGTCGTACAGCTGGCCGGTCCGCGAGTCGACGCGGGTCAGCGCCGACTCGTAGTCCAGGAGCAGGGCCTCGTGCGAGGCGTAGAACTCGACGGCCTTGAACTCCGCCGGGTCCGTACCGCACGCCTTCATGAAGTTCAGCGCGTTGTCGATCTCGCGGGCCAGGGCCTCGTAGCGCTGGCCGGACGGGGACGACTTCACGAAGTCCTGGTTCCAGGCGTGCACCTGGCGCAGGTCGGCGTAGCCGCCGGTGGTGAAGGCGCGGACGAGGTTCAGCGTGGACGCGGACGCGTGGTACATCCGCTTCAGCCGGTCCGGGTCCGGGATGCGCTCGGCCTCGGTGAAGGCGAAGCCGTTGACGGAGTCGCCGCGGTACGTCGGCAGCGTCACGCCGTCGCGGGTCTCGGTCGGCTTGGAGCGCGGCTTGGAGTACTGACCGGCGATCCGGCCCACCTTGACGACGGGCACGGAGGCCGCGTAGGTGAGGACGGCGCTCATCTGGAGCAGCGTCTTCAGCTTGGCGCGGATGTGTTCGGCCGACACGGCGTCGAAGGCCTCGGCGCAGTCACCGCCCTGCAGCAGGAACGCCTCGCCCTTGGCGACGGCTCCCAAGCGGGCGCGCAGCTGGTCGCACTCGCCGGCGAAGACGAGCGGCGGATACGACGCGAGGTCCGCGAGTACATCGCGCAGGGCCTCGGAGTCGGGGTACTCGGGCTGCTGCGCCGCGGGAAGGTCTCGCCAGGTGTTGCCACCGGCGACGGAGGTATTGGCGTTCACGGTCACGGCTCCACATTACGGGGTCGCGTCCACTGTTTTTCCGGGTGCTCAACGGATGAGACGGACACACGCACGCCCAGTGACGGGCAGCACAGTCGGGCCTGCTAGCGTCACACCTTTCCGAATTGAACAAGTGGACCACAGGGGTGGGGCTTTGAAGCGGAATCACCGCAGGGACCTCAAGACGAGACGCGTCCTGTACGGCGTCGGCGCGGCGGTCGTCGCGACCGCCACGATCGGCACTCTCGCCATGGCCTCGCAGGACACCGCGACCACCGACGCGAAGCCGGTGGCGGCCTCCGCCGCACTGCAGAAGCAGTTCGCGGACGCGGCGTCCGAGTTCGACGTACCGCAGAGCGTGCTGATGGCGGTCTCCTACCGTCAGACGCTGTGGGAGAGCCACGACGGCGAGCCGAGCACCAGCGGCGCGTACAACGTGATGGGCCTGACCCGGGTCACCGAGGACGACATCGAGCAGCCGACGGATGCCGAGCGGCTCGCGCACCTCAACATGAGCGGCGACCCGGCCGTGATGAAGCACTTCGACGCGAAGCGCGCACTGCGCAACCTGCCGGAGCCGGTCGACACCGACGCCGCCGAGCTGCACACGCTCGACGAGGCCGCGAAGCTGATCGACGAGTCGGCCGGCGCGGTGCAGGACGACACGGAGCAGAGCATCCGCGCAGGCGCGGCGCTGCTCGCGAAGTACCAGCGCGAGGCCACCGATTCGCTGCCCGACGAGGCCGGCAAGTGGTACCCGGCCGTCGCGCGCTACAGCCAGGCCTCTGACACCAAGGGCGCCACCCTCTTCGCCAACCGTGTCTTCGAGTCGGTGAAGAGCGGCGAGAGCCGTCTCACCGCGGACGGCCAGCAGCTGTCGTTGCCCGCCGACCCGTCGGTGACCCCGGTCAAGCCCGCGAAGATGCCGCTGGCGGCGACGAACGCCGCCGTCACGGCGACTCCGGCGCCGGAGTGCCCCTCCGAGCTGAACTGTGACTTCAAGCCCGCCGGGTTCAAGCAGAACAGCAGCACCCCGGACGACTTCGGCAACTACAACGTCGCGGACCGTCCGGCCAGTGGCGAGGACATCCGCTACATCGTCATCCACGACACCGAGGGTGGCTACGACGGTTCGCTGGCGACGTTCCAGAACCCGACGTCGTACGCCAGTGCGCACTACCTGATCCGGGCCAAGGACGGTCTGGTCACCCAGATGGTCGAGACCAAGAACGAGGCGTGGCACGCGGCCAACAAGACCGCGAACATGCACTCGGTCGGTATCGAGCACGAGGGCTACGCGATCAAGTCGGGCAGCTGGTACACCGAGCCCCAGTACGAGTCGTCCTCGACGCTCGTGAAGTACCTGGCCGGGCGTTTCGGTATCCCGCTCGACCGTGAGCACATCATCGGCCACGATGAGGTGCCCGGCGTACTGGACGCCAACGTCGCGGGCCAGCACTGGGACCCGGGCCCCTTCTGGGACTGGAACCACTACATGTCCCTGATCGGCGCCCCGACCGGCGACAGCGGCGCCGGCGGTCCGATCAAGGCCGGCCAGGTCGTCAAGGTGGTGCCCCCGTTCACCACGGCCAACCAGCCGACGCTGACGTACGGCGGCAGCACGGTCGCCAAGCAGCCGGCGAACTTCGGCTACCTCTACACCTCGCCCTCCACCACGTCGGCGATGATCACCGACCCGTACATCCCCAACGTGAAGTCCACGGACGGACCCAACTGGGGCAACAAGGTCGTCGCGGGCGGCAAGTACGTCGTCGCCGAGGCCCGGACCGACTGGACCGCCATCTGGTACGGCGGCAAGAAGGCCTGGTTCCATAACCCGAGCGGCCAGTTCACCGCCCCGGTCACCAAGACCGCCCAGCCGGTGCTGAAGCCCAAGGCGGGTGCGACGTCCATCAAGGTGTACGGGCGCGCCTACCCGGAGGACGCGGCGTACACGGGCACCGGTGTGCCGGTGCAGACGAAGAACAACGACTCGCTGACGAAGTACAGCATCGCCGCAGGTCAGGCCTATCCTCAGGTCGGACCGGCGCAGGCGGGCGACTACTGGTTCGCGGGTACGTTCGCGGGCACGGCCGCCAACGACCGCACGCTGGTGAAGGGGAGCACGAACCTCTTCTACCCGATCCGCTACAACCACCGCATCGCGTGGGTGAAGGCGAGCGACGTCGAGACCGGCACCAGCGTCGCGCCGGACGCCGGGACGAACCGCTACAACATCCTGGGCCGTGACTCGGCCGGTGTGCTCTGGCAGTACCAGGGCACCGGCAGCGCCACGACGCCGTTCTACGCCCGTTACCGGGTGGGTCCGGGGTGGCAGGGCTACAACGCGATCACCGCGATGACGGCGCTGCGGGCCGACGGCACGGGCGACATGGTGGCCCGCGACACGAGCGGCTACCTCTGGTACTACCGGGGCGGCAACAACCCGGACAAGCCGTTCATGGCCCGCCTGAAGGTCGGCGGCGGCTGGGGTGTCTACAACGGCATGTGGGGCGCCCGCGATCTGAACGGCGACGGCAAGGCCGATCTGATCGCCCGCGACGCCTCCAACGTCCTCTGGTTCTACCAGGGCACCGGCGACCCGGCCAAGCCGTTCGCGACGAAGGCCCGCGTCGGCGGCGGCTGGGGTGTCTACAACACCCTGGTCTCCACCGGTGACCTGACCGCCGACGGCAAGGCGGACCTGGTCGCCCGGGACAAGTCCGGCGTGCTGTGGCTCTACAAGGGCACCGGCAGCCCGACCGCGCCGTACGCCGCGCGCACCCAGGTCGGCAAGGGATGGGGGGTCTTCAAGGACCTCCTCGGCCCGAGCGACCTGAACCGTGACGGCATCCCGGACCTGATCGCCCGGGACAGCGCGGGTGTGCTCTGGTACTACCGCTCCACGGGCGACATGGCGAAGCCGTTCGCGCCGATGGCCAAGGTCGGCGGCGGCTGGAGCATCTACAACACGCTGCTCTGATCGGCTTCGGACCGGATCCGTGAAGGGGTCCGTTGCGCCCGTCGGGCGGAACGGGCCCCTTCGTGCGTGCGTCATGGGTTATGGTTCGGGCATGTTCGCGCAACTGACCCGTAACTGGTGGTGGACCGCTCATCCGGCGGCCCACTGATTGCGCGTACACACCGACGCAGAGGCCGCCCGAGGGGCGGCCTTTCCCATGTCCAGGGGCCGTTCCTCCCAGCTGATCCCAGTGGAAGGAACACCGCAGATGGCACCGCACACCGCATCGCACCCGATCGTCCAGAGGCTCCTCGGCGACGACTGCCCGCCCTTCGCCCTGCTGCGCAGGCGCACCCCCGGCCACGACCACGACACCGTCGAGGTGCTGATCGGCCGGGTCCACGAGGCCGGCCGGCTCGCCGACATCCCGGTGGGCGAACAGCCCACCCTCGCCCTCGTGCCGTTCCGGCAGATCGCCGAGCGTGGCTTCGACGTCCGCGACGACGGCACACCGCTGGCCGTGCTGGTCGCGGACGAGACGTACGACCTGCGCCTCGACGAGACACTGGACGCGCTGCCCACCCACGCGGTGCGGGTCCAGGACGGTGCGTTCGACGTGTCCGACGAGGAGTACGCCGGGACGGTGCGGCGGGTCATCGAGGACGAGATCGGCCGGGGCGAGGGAGCGAACTTCGTCATCCGGCGGACCTTCCGGGGGGAGATCCCGGGGTTCGGCCGGGCGGACGCGCTGGCGCTGTTCCGGCGGCTGCTGGCCGGTGAGCGGGGCGCGTACTGGACGTTCGTCGTGCACACCGGGGACAGGACGCTGGTCGGTGCCAGCCCCGAGGTCCATGTGCGGATGTCCGGCGGGACGGTCGTGATGAACCCGATCAGCGGCACCTACCGCTACCCCGCCGAGGGGCCGACCGCCGAGAACCTGCTGGCCTTCCTCGCCGACCGCAAGGAGACCGAGGAGCTCTCCATGGTGGTCGACGAGGAGCTCAAGATGATGTGCACCGTGGGCGACATGGGCGGGGTGGTGATCGGGCCGCGGCTCAAGGAGATGGCCCATCTCGCGCACACGGAGTACGAGTTGCGCGGCCGCTCCTCGCTGGATGTGCGGGAGGTCCTGAAGGAGACCATGTTCGCGGCGACCGTCACCGGCTCCCCCGTGCAGAACGCCTGCCGGGTCATCGAGCGGTACGAGTCGGGCGGGCGCGGCTACTACGCGGGCGCGCTGGCCCTGTTGCGGAAGGGACCCGACGGGGCGCAGACGCTGGACTCGCCGATCCTGATCCGGACCGCCGACATCTCGGCCCGGGGCGAGCTGCGGGTGCCCGTCGGGGCGACGCTGGTGCGTCACTCCGACCCGGAGAGCGAGGTCGCCGAGACCCATGCCAAGGCGGCCGGTGTGCTGACCGCGCTGGGGGTGCGGCCGGGGCGGCCGCAGGCCGAGGGGGCACGTCCCGGGCTGGCCGACGACCCGCGGGTGCGGGCGGCTCTGGACGCCCGGCGGGAGGGTCTTGCGCCGTTCTGGCTGCGGATGCAGGAGCGCACCGACGCGCTGTCCGGCCATGCGCTGGTCATCGACGGCGAGGACACGTTCACCTCGATGCTGGGGCATCTGCTGCGCGCCTCGGGCCTCGACGTGTCGGTGCGCCGCTACGACGAGCCGGGGCTGCGTGAGGTCGTACGGGCACACGAGGGCCCCGTCGTGCTGGGTCCCGGCCCGGGTGATCCGGGTGACGCGGCCGACCCGAAGATGCGGTTGCTGCGCTCCCTGGCCGCGGAGCTCGTACGGGATCACCGGCACGGGCTGCTCGGGGTGTGCCTGGGCCATGAACTGATCGCGGCGGAGCTGGGGCTCGACATCGTCCGCAAGACCGTTCCCTACCAGGGCGCGCAGACCCGGATCGAGCTGTTCGGCCGTCCGGAGACCGTCGGCTTCTACAACAGTTTCACCGCGCGCTGCGACGACGCCGCGGCCACCGAGCTGGCGGCACACGGCATCGAGGCGAGTCTGGACCCGGCGACCGGGGAGCTCCACGCGCTGCGCGGGGACGGCTTCGCCTCCGTGCAGTTCCACCCCGAGTCCGTGCTGACGCTGCGCGGGTCGGCGATCGTGGGCGAGCTCCTGGCAGGGCTTCCGGTACGCGGCTGACGCCGTGCCGCCCGGCCCCGGTGATGCCGTCAGGGGCCGGGCAGCGCCGGGACCAGTACGTTCTCGCTGCGGCGGCCGGCCAGGTAGTCGTCGACGTTACGGACGGTGGCCTCGATGATCTGGCCCAGGGCGTCCTCGGTGTAGTACGCCTGGTGCGAGGTGACGAGGACGTTCGGGAAGGTGACGAGCCGGGCCAGGGTGTCGTCGTCGACGCCCTCCAGGGACTTGTCGAGGAAGAAGAGCCCGGCCTCCGCCTCGTACACGTCGAGTCCGACGCCCAGGAACCGGCCCGCCCGCAACTCCTCGACCAGGGCCTTGGTGTCGACGAGTCCGCCGCGGCTGGAGTTGATCAGGATCGCGTCGTCCTTCATGTGGGACAGGGCGTCCTTGCCGATGATGTGGTGGGTCGAGGGCAGCAGCGGGACGTGCAGGCTGATCAGGTCGGACTCGGCGAGGAGCTGTTCCTTGTCCACGTACCGCATGCCGAGCTCGACGCAGGCCGGGTTCTCGGCGACGTCCCAGCCGAGCATGTTCATCCCGAAGCCATGGGCGATCCGGGTGAAGGCCTCGCCGATCTTGCCGGTGCCGATGATGCCGGCCGTGCGGCCGCGCATGTCCCGGCCGAGGAGGCCGTCGAGGCGGAAGTCGAAGTCCCGGGTACGGGTCGTGGCGCGGACGATGCGGCGGTTGACCGCCATCGCGAGGGTCCAGGCGAATTCGGCGACCGAGTAGGGCGAGTACCACGAGACCCGGGAGACCCGCAGGGCGAGGCGCTCGGCGACGTCCAGGTCGATGTTGTTGAAGCCCGTGGAACGCTGGGCGATCAGCTGCGTGCCGCCGGTCGCGAGGGTCTGCAGGACCTTGCCGCCCAGGTCGGCGTTGACGCTGGTGGAGATGGCCTCGTAACCCGCCGCGATGGGTGCGGTGTCCCGGTTCAGGAAGACGTCCAGGCAGCGCACCTCGTGCTTCCCGGCGAAGGCCTTCTCGATCAGCGGCTTCTCGTCGGACTGCACACCGAATGCCAGGATTTCCACGACGTCTCCCGTGACTGATCCGAACGAAAGGCCCTGGGTGCGGGTCCCGCTCCGGGAGCGGGACCCGCGGGGCCGGTCATCGCGAATATACGGTGGCCGGACCGGGCGCGCCGCTCAGCCGAAGAACACCCCCACCTCCGCGTAGAGCGCCGGGTCGACCGTCTTGAGCCGGGCGGTGGCCTCCGCGATCGGCACCCGCACGATGTCCGTGCCGCGCAGGGCGACCATCTTCCCGAAGTCACCGTCGCGCACGGCGTCGATGGCGTGCAGCCCGAAGCGGGTGGCCAGCCAGCGGTCGAAGGCGCTGGGGGTGCCGCCGCGCTGGACGTGGCCGAGGACGGTGGTCCGGGCCTCCTTGCCGGTGCGGCTCTCGATCTCCTTGGCCAGCCACTCGCCGACGCCGGAGAGCCGGACATGGCCGAAGGAGTCGTGCGACCCGTCCTTGAGGACCATGTCCCCCTGCGCGGGCGCGGCCCCTTCGGCGACGACCACGATCGGTGCGTAGCTTGCCCGGAACCGGGAGGTCACCCAGGCGCAGACCTGGTCGATGTCGAAGCGCTGTTCCGGGATGAGGATGACGTTGGCACCGCCGGCCAGCCCCGAGTGGAGCGCGATCCAGCCCGCGTGGCGGCCCATCACCTCGACGACGAGGACCCGCATATGGGATTCGGCCGTGGTGTGCAGCCGGTCGATGGCCTCGGTCGCGATGCCGACTGCGGTGTCGAAGCCGAAGGTGTAGTCGGTGGCGGAGAGGTCGTTGTCGATGGTCTTCGGTACGCCGACGCAGGGGACGCCGTACGTGTCGGACAGGGTGGCCGCCACGCCGAGTGTGTCCTCGCCGCCGATCGTGACGAGCGCGTCGACCTCGTACGCGGCGAGGGTCTCCCGCACCCGGCGGACACCGTGATCGGCCTTGAGGGGGTTGGTGCGAGAGGAACCGATGATGGTGCCGCCGCGCGGCAGGATGCCGCGCACCGCCGGGATGGAGAGCGGGACCGTCTCGCCCTCCAGCACCCCGCGCCAGCCGTCCCGGAAGCCGATGAAGTCGTAGCCGTACTCCTGCACGCCCTTGCGGACGAGGGCGCGCATGACCGCGTTGAGGCCGGGGCAGTCGCCGCCCCCGGTCAGTACTCCGACCCGCATGGAAGCATCCCTTCGCCGAAGTGAGCTCGCTCCTCACCACGCTAAGGGTGATTCAGGTCACTCTGGGATGGGCTGTACGGTTAATTCCCGTGCAATGTGCGGGTGTTGATCAGACGTCGTCGAGGCCGCGCTCGATGGCGTACCGCACGAGCTCCACCCTGTTGTGCAGTTGGAGCTTGCCCAGGGTGTTCTGGACGTGGTTCTGGACGGTGCGGTGCGAGATGACCAGCCGCTCGGCGATCTGCTTGTACGAGAGCCCCTTGGCAACCAGCCGCAGCACCTCGGTCTCCCGGTCGGTGAGTTGCGGGGCCTTCGGCTCGTCGGAGGCGACGGGTGCGGGTTCGGAGGCCAGCCTGCGGTACTCGCCGAGCACGAGTCCGGCGAGGCCCGGGGTGAAGACCGGGTCGCCGACGGCGGTGGAGCGGACCGCGTCGGTCAGTTCCTGGGTGCTCGCCGACTTCAGCAGATAGCCGGTGGCGCCCGACTTGACCGCCTCCAGTACGTCGGCGTGCTCGCCGCTCGCCGAGAGCACCAGGACCCGCAGTCCGGGCTGCGATCCGACGAGCTCCTTGCAGACCTGGACGCCCGGCATCCCGGGCAGGTTGAGGTCGAGGACCAGGACGTCGGGGGTGACGGCCGCGGCGCGGCGGACGGCCTGCGGGCCGTCGCCCGCGGTCGCCACGACGTCGAAGCCGGCCTCGGCCAGGTCGCGCGCGACGGCGTCGCGCCACATCGGGTGGTCGTCGACCACCATCACCCTGATGGGCCGCTGCTGCCCGGCGCCCTCTTCGGTTGCTGCGCTCATCGGACTGAACCCGCCTTCCCCCGTGAAACCTTCGGAACCTTCAATTCGACCTCGGTGCCCTGGCCGGGCACCGAGATCAGCTCTGCCGTGCCGCCCAGGTCGCGCAGCCGCCCGCGGATGGAGAGGGCGACGCCGAGACGGCCCTCGCCCTCGGCCTGGGCGAGCCGCCCCTCCGCGATGCCCGGTCCGTCGTCCCGGACCGTGACGATCACCTCGTCCGGCCAGTCCTCGACCAGGATCCACGCGCGGGCGCTCTCCCCCGCGTGCACCCGGACATTGTCCAGGGCCGCGCCGACGGCGGCCGCCAGCTCCCCGGCCGCGGCGGGCGTGAGCAGCACCGGTGCGCCGGGCTCCGCGAAGGTCACCCGGGATCCGGCGTGCGGGGCGAGCAGGGCGCGCAGATCGGTCTCGGCCGGGGCGTCGGTCTCGTCGTCGTCCGCCTCGACGCTCCGCACGACGGCTCCCTCGGCCGCGTCCTCGGAGACCCGGGTGGGGGGCACCAGACCGCTGGAGACGAGGGTGCGCAGGGCGACCTCCTGCTCCCCGGCCATCCGGCCCAGTTCGGCGGCCTCGCCGCCGAACGCCGTACCCCGCCGCTGCACCATGGCGAGGACCTGGAGCACGCTGTCGTGGATGTCGCGGGCCAGACGCTCCCGCTCCCGGGTCGCGGCCTCGATCTCCAGGGCGCGGGCGAGGGTGCGCTCACTGGCGCGGGCGACCTCGACGACGTACCCGATGGCGATGGAGGCGACCCAGACCAGCAGGACGTTGTGCAGGGTGTCGCGGCTGGGTTCGGCGCGCTCGATCAGGTTGGCGACGGCGACGAAGGTGGAGGCGAAGGCCGCCCAGCGCCAGCCGCCCTTGATCGCGAAGGCCAGGACGGAACCGGCGGTCCAGATGGACGGCAGGGTCGGGCCGTCCATGTGCTGGGCCTGGAAGTCGGCGAGCGGAGTGACGAGGATGCCGATGAGAGCGAGCGTGAGGTCGGCCCCCAGGAAGCGCTTGGTGCAGGCCGCGGCGCCCGAGACCTTCGGCAGGGTGGCGAGCGTCCAGACGGTCATGACCGCCAGGAAGGCGATGGCCACCCACGGCCGCTCGTACTTCTCGCGTCCGAAGACGGCGAGCAGGATCGCGTAGAGCATCGTGAGGATGCGGTACGCGGTCAGGGCACGCCACAGCGGCTGCTCGACCGACATCCGCACTACGCGTACACGCTTGGCCATACTGTTCTCCCCCACCCCCGGCGGACCACCGCGCCCTCAGGCGTCGTCGCGGTCCGCTTCCGTGCCCGATGACGCCTTCTTCGCGGCCTCGGCCCGGTGCTTCGCCTCGTCGGCGAGCTGCCGCTTGGCGGCGGTCGCGTAGATGTCGACGTACTCCTGGCCGGAGAGCTTCATGATCTCGTACATCACCTCGTCGGTGACCGAGCGCAGGATGAAGCGGTCGCCCTCCATGCCGTGGTAGCGGCTGAAGTCGAGCGGCTTGCCGATCCTGATCCCCGGGCGCATCAGCTTGGGCATCACCTGGCCGGGCGGCTGGATCTTCTCCGTGTCGATCATCGCGACGGGGATGACCGGCGCGCCGGTGGCGAGCGCCACCCGGGCGAGGCCGCCGGGCTTCCCGCGGTAGAGGCGGCCGTCGGGCGACCGGGTCCCCTCCGGGTAGATGCCGAACAGGCCGCCGCTCTCGATGACCTCGATGCCCGCCTTGATCGCCGCCTCGCCGGCCCCGCGGGCGCCCGAACGGTCCACCGGGAGCTGGCCGACGCCCTTGAAGAAGGCGGCGGTGAGCTTGCCCTTGACGCCGGGCGCGGTGAAGTACTCGGACTTGGCGATGAAGGTGACCTTGCGGTCAAGGACGGCGGGCAGGAAGAAGGAGTCGGAGAACGACAGATGGTTGCTGGCGAGGATCGCGGGTCCGTGCGCGGGGATGTTCTCCAGGCCCTCCACCCACGGCCTGAAGGCGAGCTTCAGAGACCCGCCGATGGAGAACTTCATAGCGCCGTAGATCAACTCGGGTGCCTCCTGTGTGCTGTCGAGAGACCTTAACCCGTGCGGCCGCCGACGCTTCCGCCCGGCACGGGCCGGGAGCGTCCGGCCCCGGCCGGTGACGGCCCTGGTCGGTGTCGGCCCGGTCGCGTACGGTGAAGTAATCCTTCTGCACTCCCCCCTTTCGCTCCCCTTTCGAGCCTCACGAACAGGAGACCCCGGTGCCGGTCCTTCCTGGAGCCGAGCCGTTCCGCCACGAGGGCGGAGAGGTCGGCGTCCTCCTCTGTCACGGATTCACCGGCTCCCCGCAGTCGCTGCGCCCCTGGGCCGACTATCTGGCGGAGCGCGGGCTCACGGTCTCGCTGCCGCTGCTGCCCGGTCACGGCACCCGCTGGGAGGACATGCAGGTGACCGGCTGGCAGGACTGGTACGCGGAGGTGGACCGGGCGCTGCGGGAGCTGCTGGAGCGGTGCGAGCAGGTCTTCGTGTTCGGCCTCTCCATGGGCGGCGCGCTGTCGCTGCGGCTCGCGGCGAAGCACGGCGACGCGGTCCGGGGTCTGGTGCTGGTCAACCCGGCCAACAAGGTGCACGGTCTCGCCGCGCACGCCCTGCCGGTCGTCCGCCATCTGGTGCCGACGACGAAGGGGCTGGCGAGCGACATCGCGCTGGAGGGTTCCCACGAGGTGGGTTACGACCGGGTGCCGCTGCACGCGGCGTACTCGGTGCGGAAGTTCTTCCGGCTGGTCGATGCCGAACTGCCCCAGGTGACCCAGCCGATCCTGCTGCTGCACAGCCCGCAGGACCATGTCGTGCCGCCCGCCGACACCGCCCGGATCCTGAGCCGGGTGTCCTCGACGGACGTCGAGGAGATCCTGCTGGAACAGAGCTACCACGTCGCGACGTTGGACCACGATGCGGAGCGGATCTTCGACGAGAGCTACTCGTTCATCGGTCGTCTCGCTCCGAGCGTCGGAAAGAAGGGGAGCAGGTCCGGTGGCTGAGCACGACGCGGAGCGCGCAGGCAGCGAGGAGGAGCGGGAGCCGCTCCCCGCCGGGGGAGCGGCCGTCCCCGACGAGGAGGGCGGTACGCCGGCACCGGAGACCCCGCCCGCACCCGCCGGGGCGGAGGGCGAACGCCCGGTCGACGAGGACGCGGTCTGGAAGGCGATCGTCGAGGGATACGGGGAGGAGCCGCCGGACCCGCCGGGTGCCAGGCCCTTCCGGTCCGTGGAGGATCTGGCGCTCCCGGAGGAGGACTCCGTCGCTCCGGACCCGGACAAGGGTCTCGGGAAGAGTCGGCCCAAGCCGCCGGAGAAGCCGCTCGGCAGCTCGGTGGTCTTCGCCCCGGGTGTCGGCGGTCCGCGTGACTACGAGCCGGCGGAGTCCGCCGAGGGCGACATCGACGACGACAGCGGTGAGGGGCACTTCGTGCCCCCGGAGCCGCCGCCGCTGCCGGAGGCCGACGTCACGGCGAAGTTCGCCTGGCTCGCGGTGCTCGGCGGCCCGGTCCTGCTGCTGCTCGCGGTGCTGCTGCAGTGGGAGATGACCTGGTGGCTGACCACGGTCTGCGTCGGCGGCTTCCTGGGCGGTGCCGTCACTCTGGTGGCGCGGATGGAACACGACGACGAGGACGGTGACGACCCCGGCCGCGGGGCGGTGGTCTGACCGGGTCCCTGCGGGGTGCGGGGTGCTGTGGTGCGGGGTTCCGTCCTCAATCTCCCCCATAGCCCTAAAGGGCCCTAAAGGCATGGGGGACCCCCTCGACGGGCTTGGGTGGTGCGGGTGCTCCGCGTTGCTGATGCGCCTTACCCCGGTGGGTGGGGGCCCGGGGTCCCTCCGGGGCGTCTCCTCAAACGACGAACGTTCGGCGGGTACGCAGCGGACCCGGGTATCTGTTCGTCGTCCTGCGGGGACTCCCCTGCACGCCCCCGAACCCGGCCGCCGCGCGTCTGCGACAGTCGTATGGCCGGTGTGCAGACGCGACTGATGCCGGGTGGGGGCGTGCAGGGGAGTCCCCGCAGAAAATGGCGTACGACCCGGGTACAGGTTCGTCGTCGGGTGAACACGCCATTTTTGAGGAGTCTCCCCGGAGGGCCCCCACCCCCACCCACCGGCGCAGGCGCACCGCACCCCGCGACGCGGAGCACCCGCACCAATCAAGCCCGTCCGGCGATTGAGGACGGAACCCCGCCACCCCGCGGGGAAGCCGCACCCCGCAAGGATCCCGGCACCCGCAGCGCGGCCAGCACCGGTAGGTGGTCGGTCGCGGCCAGCAGGTCGGCCTCGCTGACCCCGGGCAGCCCCGTGGGCACCCCGCAGCCGAGCACCTCGATGCCGTCGCCAGCGAAGACGGCGTCGAGCCGCTTGTGCGGGTCGTGCGGCGGGAAGGTGTCCTCGCCGCCCCGGGGCCGCCGGGCCCAGCAGTCCTGGAACCGCCCGGCGAGCAGCCGGAAGGCCCGGCCGCTGGGGACGTCGTTGAGGTCACCGGCCACGACCACGTGGTCCACGCCCATCGCGTCCACCGTCTCCAGCAGCCGCCCGGCCTGGGCGAGGCGTTCGGTCCGCTCAAGGCTCAGATGACAGCTCAGTACTCCGATCCTGGCGCCCGCGATCCGGACCACCGCCGTCGCGAAGCCCCTGCGGTGCAGGCCCGGGGTGAGCGGCAGCAGGATGTCCTCGGTGCGCTCCACCGTGGCGCGCAGCGAGCAGAGCAGCAGGGGCCCGGCCGCGGTGGCACCGCCGCCGAGGACCACCAGGCCGCTGCGGGCGGCGAGCCGGGCGGCGGCCTTGCGCCAGCGGAAGAAGCGCGGCGCTTCCTGGATGAGGACCAGGTCGGGTGCGCAGGCCTGGATGACACGGGCCAGCGCGTCGCGGTCGTCGCGCAGGGAACGGATGTTGTAGCTGAGCACTCTGACGACGGCCGAGCCGTCCTGCTCGGTACGGGATTCTGGCAGCGACATCATGGCCATGCGGGTCACGATACGACGGAAGCCCGCCGCTCCCCGAGAGGGTCGCGACGGGCCTGTGATGTGTCCGTATCCGGTCGGATCAGCCCTGCCGGGCCAGGTCCGCCGCGCCCACCAGTCCGGCCTTGCCGCCCAGTTGGGCCGCGAGCACCTGGGCGTGCGGCCGCCACTCGCCGCCGATCAGCCAGCGCCGGAACGACTTGCGGATCGGGTCGAGGACCAGTTCACCCTCGTCCGAGACGCCGCCGCCGACGATGAAGGCGGACGGGTCGAAGAGCGAGGCGAGGTCGGCCAGTCCGGCGCCGGCCCAGCGGGCCAGCTCGCGGAACGAGTCGACGGCCACCGGGCAGCCCTGCCGGGCGGCCTCACTGATGTGCTTGCCCTCGATGCCCTCGACCGTGCCGTCGCCGAGCGCGAGGAGGATCGTGGCGTTCTCCGGCGTGGCGTTGGCGCGCTGCTTCGCGTACCGCACCAGGGCGCGGCCGGAGGCGTACTGCTCCCAGCAGCCCTGGCTGCCGCAGCCGCAGAGGAGCCCGTCCGGGACGACCCGGATGTGGCCGAACTCGGCGGCCACGCCGAAGCGTCCGCGGCGCAGCTTGTTGCCGATGATGATGCCGCCGCCGAGGCCGGTGCCCAGCGTGATGCAGATGACGTCCTCGTGGCCCTGCCCGGCACCGAAGCGGTATTCGCCCCAGGCGGCCGCGTTGGCGTCGTTCTCCACGACGACAGGGAGGCCGACGCGCTGCTCGACCTTGTCCTTCAGCGGCTCGTGCCGCCAGTTGATGTTCGGCGCGAACAGCACCGTGGCCCGCTTGTCGTCGACGTATCCGGCCGCGCCGATACCGACCGCCTCGACCGGGTGCCCCTCGCTCGCGCCGGACACCGCCGCCGCGATGGCGTCCACGATGCCTTCGGCCGTCGGCGGGGTCGACACCTTGAAGGTCGAGAGGATGTGGCCCTCTTCGTCCACCACTCCTGCTGCGATCTTCGTGCCGCCGATATCGACGCCGATGGTGAGTCCCATGAATCCCTCAGTTTCGGTCGAGCCCCGCTGGGGCAACCGTACCCGAGGCCGGGGCCCGCCCTGTCGGCGCCGGTCAGTCCAGGTCGATGTGTTCGCCGGCTCCGGGCCCCTCATCGCGGGGGTCGGTGGGGCCCTCCGCCTTCTTTTCCGTGCCTGCGGGGTCACCCGCACCCTGGGTCCAGCGGCGTTCCTGGCCCTCGACTGCGGAGCGGTAGGCGGCGAGCAGTTCACTGCCGGCCGCGGCGATGTGATCGAAAACGTCCGGATTACGTTCGATGACGGGCTCGACGGCGGACTTCGCCTGCTTGATGACCTGCTGTACGGCTCCCTGGGCCGCCACGCCGAACAGCGGCGTCTGGAGGGACCCGAGCTTGTCGGCCACGGCGTCGACCAGCTTGCGCAGCTCCTCGGCTGCGGAGCCGGGCGGCGGGCCGTACTCGGCACGGCGGCGGGCCTTCTCGGCGGCGAGGTCCTCGGCGCAGGCCTGCGCCCACGCGTCGTCGTCGACGGGACGATCGGTGGCTTCGCTCATGGCGGACTCCTGCGACGTGGTGGGCCGGCGCCCCGGCATCCGGGACCCCTACCAACGACGGTACCCGAACGGTGGTACGCCGTTCAGCCCGTCCTCGGCCACAGTGCGGGGTCCGGCGTGAAGCGGACCCGCAGCACCCCGTCGGTGAGGGCGGCGCCGGAGACGGTACAGCGGCGCAGGGCGGACTCCAGGGGCACGATGCGATGGAACGGTCCGACGGTGAGAAGCAGTTCGTTGCCGCGCCGGACCAGCTGGAGGTCCTTCTTGACGGCGCCGGGCAGGCGCAGGCACCAGACGAGTATGCCGTCGGCGCCGTCCCGCTCTTCGGGTGCTCCGGCCTCCTCGATCCACCAGGCGTCCTCGGCGCGGCCGCCGTCCCGGCTTTCCGGGGACAGGCCCGGCACGTCGTCCGCGAGGCCGGCGAGGTCGTCGGGGCCCTGTGGATCGCGGCCCAGGTGGGGCACCCGCAGCAGCGGGGCCTCGGGGGACCGTTCCTCGTGCCAGTGGTCCAGGCACTTGTCCTGCTGCGCGGAGAGCGCGGCGAACCAGGGGTCGGACGAGTGCCGGGGCAGCACCCGGTTGGCGACCAGGGCGTCGACCCGCAGCCCGTGCAGGGCGAGTCCGGTGCGGGCGGCGCGCAGGGCGTCCTCGGCGGCCGGGCCCGGTTCGGCGACCAGCCGGAGTGTCGTCGCGCGGTCCTCGATCAGCGCCTGCGTCCCGGCGAGTTCGGCGTCGCGGCGGGCGGCGGCCTCGTACAGCCACTGGGCGGGCATGGGCACGCCGGCGAGCTGGGCGAGCATCGGGCGCAGGGCGCGGGCGGCCTGGCGTTCCTGGGGCAGCAGCCTGCGCAGGTAGCGGCGCAGTTGTCCGGGCAGGGCCAGCGCGGCGAGGGCTTCGCGCAGTGGCGGCAGGTCGACGACGAGGAGGTCGTAGCCGGCGCGGGACCAGTCGCCCTGCGCGGCGCGGCGCAGGGAGTGCAGCAGGGCCAGTTCGGCGCTGCCGGGGAGTTCGGTGAGTTCCTCGCCGTCCATGCGGTTGCCGCCGAGCAGGTCGAGCACGCCGGACAACTGGTCCTGGAGGGCGAGGAGTTCGCTGCGGAAATGGGCGCCGGAGTCGATCCGGACGGACCACAGCCCGTCGGTGACCGCGGTGGGGTCGGTGGCTGACGGGAAGCCGGGTATGGCGTCGGCGGAGATCAGCAGGGTGCGGGCGCCGCCGCGGGCGCCGGCCAGTGCGGTGGCCGCCGCGACGGTGCTGCGGCCGGCGCCGCCGAGGCCGGTGACCAGGACCGTACGCACCGGGTCAGGCCTTCGGGACGGACTCGACACGCTTCTTGAGACCGGCCAGGGCGCGGTCGATGATGACCTTCTCGGCCTTGCGCTTGATCATGCCGAGCATCGGGATCTTGACGTCGACGGTCAGCCGGTAGGTGACCTCGGTGCGGCCGCCGTCGCCGAGCGGCGCGAGCGCGTACGAGCCGTCGATGGCGCGCAGCATCTGGGACTTGACCAGGGTCCAGCTGACCTCGTAGTCGCCGATCCAGGTGTAGGCGAGGGTGTGGTCGTCCTTGATCGCTCCGGCGTCCAGGACGAGGCGGACCTTCTCGGCGCGGCCGCGGTCGTCGGTGCCGAGCACCTCGGCCTCCTTGACCTCGCCGGTCCATTCCGGATAGCGGTCGAAGTCGGCGATCACGCCCATGACGTCGGCCGGTGCCGCCTCGATCGTGATGCTCGAGCTGGTGTGTTCAGCCATCGCTGTGGCCCTCCAGTGCGGTGTACCGGTCGATCGGCAGAGGCCTGCCGCCAGAAGGCTATCGCGTGAGCGTCGCGCCTCGGCCCAGGGCCCGGGCGAGCGGGGCCGTGGTCACCACTCCAGCGCCCAGGGCCTGCCGGTCGAGGCGAAGTGGCCGACGTTCACGCACTCGGTGTCGCCGATCCGCATCCGGCGGGCCAGCGGCTGGTGGACGTGGCCGAACACGGAGTAGCGGGGGCGGGTGCGGCGGATGGCGTCGAGCAGCGCCCGGCTGCCGCGCTCGAAGCGGCGCGCCACGGTGTCGTACGTCAGCTCCGGGACCTCGGGCGGGATGTGCGTGCAGAGCACGTCGACCTCGCCGACCGCCTCGATCTTGGCGGCGTACTCCTCGTCGCTGATCTCGTACGGAGTGCGCATCGGGGTTCTGAGCCCGCCGCCGACGAAGCCGAAGACGCGGCCGCCGATCTCGACCCGGTCGCCGTCCAGGACGGTGGTGCCGGGGCCGGCGTACTCGGGCCACAGGCCGGGGATGTCGACGTTGCCGTAGGTGGCGTACGTCGGAGTGGGCAGCGCGGCGAACATCTCGGCGTACTGCTTGCGTACCGCCGTGACGATCGCGGCGTTGCGATCCACCCCCGCCCACAGTTCCCGGCCGAAGTCCCGGGCCTCGTCGAAGCGGCGTTCGGTGCGCAGGGTGACGATCCGGTCGGCGTTCTCGACCCCGAAGAGGTCGGGGAAGATGCCGCGCGAGTGGTCCGCGTAGTCGAGGAAGAGCACCAGGTCACCCAGGCAGACGAGGGCGTCGGCGCCGTCCCCGGCGCGGGCCAGCGCCTCGGTGTTCCCGTGCACGTCACTGACCACGTGGACACGGGTGCGCCGCCCGTCGGACGCGCCCCGGCTGTTCGGTCCTGCTCGCATGACGATCACCCTAGAACCCCCGCGCCCGCGTGGGTAGATCCACCCGGACCTGCGGTTACCTCCGAGTGCCTGACGAGGTGCACTACTGTGCGGATAAGGACCACCGACATGTGTGACGCATAAGACATCTGGCCTGAACCCCCTATCCGGAACCGAGTACCGGTGGGTAACGTCCGGGCAGTCCAGTCGTGCTCACCCCACTGAGCACCCCCGATCTTGGACCGCAGCCGGTGCGTCACACAGAGCCGTGGCACCGGAGCCCGATGAGGAGCAGCAGTCTTGCGCGAGTTCAGCCTTCCGGCCCTGTACGAGGTCCCCTCGGACGGCAACCTGACGGATCTCATCCGCCGCAATGCCGCTCAGCATGCCGACGTCGCGGTAATGAGCCGCAAAGTGGCCGGCGTCTGGACGGATGTCACCGCCGCCCAGTTCCTGGCCGAGGTCAGAGCCGCCGCGAAAGGGTTGATCGCCGCCGGTGTCGAGCCCGGCGACCGGGTCGCCCTGATGTCCCGCACCCGTTACGAGTGGGTGCTGCTCGACTTCGCGATCTGGAGCGCGGGCGCCGTCACCGTGCCGGTGTACGAGACGAGCTCCCCCGAGCAGGTCCAGTGGATCCTCGGTGACTCGGGCGCGGTCGCGGTCCTGGTGGAGAGCGACGCGCACGCGGAGGCCGTGGCCTCGGTGCGCGACCGGCTGCCGGAGCTGCGCCAGGTGTGGCAGATCGACAAGGGCGCGGTCGACGCGCTGACGGCGTCGGGGGCGGAGGTCTCCGAGGAGACCGTGGATCTGCGCAGTGTGAGCGCCAAGGCCGACGACCCGGCCACCATCGTCTACACCTCGGGCACCACCGGCCGCCCCAAGGGCTGTGTGCTGACGCACCGCAGCTTCTTCGCGGAGTGCGGCAACGTGGTGGAGCGGCTGAAGCCGCTGTTCCGTACCGGCGAGTGCTCGGTCCTGCTGTTCCTGCCCGCCGCGCACGTCTTCGGCCGGCTGGTCGAGGTCGCCTCCGTGATGGCGCCGATCAAGCTCGGCTGCGTACCGGACATCAAGAACCTCACCGACGAACTGGCCGCGTTCCGGCCGACGCTGATCCTCGGGGTGCCGCGGGTCTTCGAGAAGGTCTACAACTCGGCCCGCGCCAAGGCCCAGGCGGACGGCAAGGGCAAGATCTTCGACAGGGCCGCGAACACGGCGATCGCCTACAGCCGCGCCCTGAGCACCCCGCAGGGCCCGTCCGTGGGCCTGAAGTTCAAGCACAAGGTGTTCGACCGGCTGGTCTACAGCAAGCTGCGGGCCGTGCTCGGCGGACGTGGTGAGTACGCGATCTCCGGCGGCGCCCCGCTGGGCGAGCGGCTCGGCCACTTCTACCGCGGCATCGGCTTCACCGTCCTGGAGGGCTACGGCCTGACGGAGACGTGTGCGGCCACCGCCTTCAACCCGTGGGACCGGCAGAAGATCGGTACGGTCGGCCAGCCGCTGCCCGGCTCCGTCGTGCGCATCGCCGACGACGGTGAGGTGCTGCTGCACGGCGAGCACCTGTTCGCGGGCTACTGGAACAACGAGACGGCCACGGCCGAGGCGCTGGCCGACGGCTGGTTCCACACCGGCGACATCGGCACCCTCGACGAGGACGGCTACCTCGCGATCACCGGCCGCAAGAAGGAGATCATCGTCACGGCGGGCGGCAAGAACGTCGCTCCCGCCGTCATCGAGGACCGCATCCGCGGGCACGCCCTCGTGGCGGAGTGCATGGTCGTCGGCGACGGCCGCCCGTTCGTGGGCGCGCTGGTGACGCTGGACGAGGAGTTCCTGGGCCACTGGGCCGAGGAACACGGCAAGCCGGTCGGCTCGACCGCCCTGTCGCTGCGCGAGGACCCGGAGCTGCTGGCCGAGGTGCAGCGTGCGATCGACGACGGCAACGCCGCGGTGTCCAAGGCCGAGTCCGTACGCAAGTTCCGCATCCTGGCAGCCCAGTTCACCGAGGAGGCCGGCCACATCACACCGTCGCTGAAGCTGAAGCGGAACGTGGTGGCGAAGGACTTCGCGGACGAGGTGGAGTCGATCTACCGCGGCTGACGCCGGGTACGCGGAAGGGGCTCGCAGGACGGGCCCCTTCCGCGTACCCGGTCCCTCAGAGCAGCGCCCGCAGCCTCTCCGCCAGCAGGTCCCAGCGCCACTTCTCCTCGACCCAGGCCCGGCCCCGCTCCCCCATGCGCTGCCGCAGCTCCGCGTCGCCGAGCAGCGCGATGATCCGTTCCGCCGACTCCTCGGCCGAGCCGCCGCGCACCACCCAGCCGGTCTCGCCGTCGAGCACGGCGTCCGGAGCTCCGCCCGAGTCGCCCGCCACGACCGGCAGCCCGGTCGCGGAGGCCTCCAGGTAGACGATGCCGAGGCCCTCCACGTCGAGGCCGCCGCGCCGGGTGCGGCACGGCATCGCGAAGACGTCACCCGCGCCGTAGTGCGCGGCAAGCTCCTCCCACGGCACCGGACCGGTGAACCGCACCGAGTCCTGTACCCCGGTCTCGGCGGCCAGCTTCCCCAGCTCGTCGGCGTACGGTCCGCCGCCGACGATCAGCAGGACGGCGTCGGGCACCTCGGCCAGGATCGCCGGCATCGCGAGGATCAGGGTGTCCTGGCCCTTGCGGGGCACGAGCCGGGACACGCAGACGACGACCGGCCGGTCGGTGAGCCCGAGCCGGGCCCTGACGCGGTCGCCGCCGGAGTCCGGGTGGAAGGTCTTCTCGTCGACGCCCGGCGGCAACTGGACCATGCGGTCCGCGGCGGCCGGGGTGAGCGCGGCGGCGACGCGGGAGCGGGTGTACTCGCCGAGGTAGGTGATCGTGTCCGTGGACTCGCCGATCCGCCGCAGCAGCTGACGGGAGGCGGGCAGCTGGGCCCAGCCGGCCTCGTGCCCATGGGTGGTGGCGACCAGCCGGCGGGCGCCGGCCCGGCGCAGCGCCGGTGCCATCAGGCCGAGCGGGGCGGCGGCGCCGAACCAGACGGAGGAACAGCCGTGGGTGCGCAGCAGTTCCACGGCACGCCGGGTGACCCGCGGGGTCGGCAGCAGCATCGTCGTACGGTCGCGGACGACGGTGAAGGGCTGCTCGGCGTCGAAGGCGGCGGTGGCCGCCGCGCCCTCGGCGCCGCGCTTCCAGGTGGAGGCGTAGACGACGACCTGTGCGGGGTCCAGCCGGAGCGCCATGTTGTGCAGGAACGCCTGGATGCCACCGGGGCGGGGCGGGAAGTCATTGGTCACGATCAAGGTCTTGTCCATCGCCGCCGACAGTACCGGGCGGCCGTGTCTCATGGATCCCGCACAGCGGGGGCAGGCATCATGGCCTGTCGTACCACTGGCGGAACGGGCAAGGGCGGGTCATGACGGGTTCGAGCGGCACACGGCCGGCAGCTTTCGCGGTGTGGGCGCTCACCAGGGCCCTGCTCCTGCTCTGCGTCATCAAGGTGATCACGGTGCCGGGCCCGGACGTGACGAGCGATGTGTCGGTGATCTACCACGGCTGGTACGACGTGCTGAGGTCGGGCAGCTATCCGCAGTCCGACGTCACCTGGCAGTACCCGCCCCTCGCGGCGCTCGCGATCCTCTCCCCCGCCCTGCTGCCCTTCCTGGACTACGCGTCGGCCTTCTTCGTCCTGGCCTTCCTGTGCGACGCGCTGGTGCTGGGCCTGTTGCTGTACGCGGGCCGGTCCGCCGCGCGGCGGACCGCCGGGGCGTGGGTGTGGGTGGCGGGGGTGCCGCTGCTGGGGACGACCGCGTACGCCCGGTACGACGTGATGGTGACGGCCGTCGCGGTGGCGGCGCTGCTGGCCGGCGTCCGGCATCCGCGGGTGCTGGGCGCGCTGGCGGCGTTCGGTGCGCTGCTGAAGGTGTGGCCGGTGCTGGTGCTCGCCGGTACCGCACGCGGCCGCCGGACCCGTCTGGTGTGGGCGACGGCGGCGGGGGTGGCGCTCGGGCTGCTGGTGCTGTGCACCGCGGCGGCGCCCGGTGCGCTGGCGTTCCTGGGGTTCCAGCGGGACCGGGGCACCGAGGTCGAGTCGCTGGGGGCGCTGGTCTTCCATGTGGCGCGGCAGTTCGGCTGGCAGGGCCGGGTGGAGCTCCACTACGGCTCCCTGGAGTTCCTGGGGCCGCACGTGCCGCTGGTGAGCACCCTCGCGCTGGGGCTGAGCGTGGTCGCGTTCGGCTGGCTGCTGGTCTGGCGGCTGCGCGCGCGCACGTTCGGGGTGAGTACGACGGCGGACGCGGCGTTCACCGCGGTACTGCTGTTCACCACCACGAGCCGGGTGATCAGCCCCCAGTACATGCTGTGGCTGGTCGGCCTGGCCGCGGTGTGCCTGGTCTTCCGGGAGAGCCGGATGGCCTGGCCGGCGGCCCTGGTGCTGGTGGCGACCGGCGTCACCCAGTTGGAGTTCCCGCTCGGCTTCGGCCATGTGGTGAGCAGCGACGCGACGGGCGTGACCCTGATGTTCCTGCGCAACGGGCTGCTGGTCGCGGCGTCCCTGCTCGCGTGCGCGCGGCTGTGGCGGGACACGGTGCGCGCCCCTGCCGACGGTGTTCCCACGGCGGGTACGCAACCCGCCGGGCACGCGCTCAGCCGAGCCGGCTCCGCAGATACTCCCGCCAGCGCGCCGTGAAGTCCTGTGGAGTGGTGCCGAGCACCTCGTGCAGGGCCTGCTCCACCGCCCCGTCCCGCCCCGAGTGCCCCCCGACGGCCCGGTAGAAGGCGAGCAGCTTCTCCTCGCCCCATTGCTCGGCGATGAGCTCGCAGGCCAGCCAGCCGCCCTCGTAGGCCCTCGCCAGCCGGTCCGCGTCCCCGGCGAAGCCGAAGTCCTCGTCCGTGGGCAGTGCGGCGGGCACGTCACCGCTGCGGACGGCGTCACCCAGTTCGGGGGCGACCTCGGCGGCGGTGCGACCCGCGTCGCGGTAGGCGGCCCAGTCCGCGAAGCCCTCGGAGAGCCAGGCCGGGGTGGCGGCGGAGGTGTCGGTGCGGGTGGCCACATGGGTGGTCTCGTGGGTGAGGACGACGCGCTGCCCGAAGGCGCCGAGCATGGCGTACGCCTCCGGGTTGACGATCACCCGGTCGGCGGGGGCCTTGCCCGAGCCGCCGGTCTCGCCGGTCGTAACGGCCGCTATGCCCCGGTAGTTCGCTGCGGGTGATCCGAGCAGCTCCGCCATGTCCGTCACGGTGCCGGGCACCAGGACCACCACGCGCCCGGCCCAGTGCTCGGGCCAGGCTGCGGAGACGTCGGGCACGGCCCGGTCCTCCGTGGCGGCGATGTCCTTCAGCTCGTCCCGGGTCCGGCCGACCCCCAGCACCAGGCTGTACGTGCCGCGCACCACCTCGACGTCGCCCTGCTCCCAGAGCTGCCTGCCCCCGCCGTCCGCGGCCCGGTCGGCGGTGAGGTACCAGCGGCCGTCGGCGGGGTCACGCTCCAGGTCGAGCACCCGGTCGACCGTGACGGGCGCGCTGTCGTAGCCCTCGATCCGGTACCCGAGCCGCACGTCGGCGGTGGCCCGGTCGGACCCGTGCGCGGCGAGGTCCGTCACCCGGTACGTCCAGGTGCCGAGCGGTACGTCCGCGAGATGGGCGAACTCCTTGCGCTGTGCGCCCCGCAGCGCGGTGGCGTCCGGGTCCACAACGGCGACGTACGCCTCCGCGTCGTGGTGCAGCACCGCGGCGGCCCGGCGGTCCAGCGTGGCGCGGATGTCGCGGGCGGTGGTGTCGGGGGCCTCGTCGGCCGGGGCCGCGCAGGCGGCCGCGCACAGCAGCGCGGCAAGCACGGCGCCCGCCGCGCGCCGTCGTCCGCCGCGCGCCCGTCCCGCGGTGCGCCCCTGATCAGCCACATGATCGAGGGTAAGGGCTGTCGGGGAGGTCAGACGCGGGTGACCGAGGAGACGGGCATCATGCCGACGGGGTCGTAGCGGACCGGGGCGCCGGGGTACGGGGCGTGGATGACCTGGCCGTTCCCCACGTACATCCCGATGTGGCTGGCGTCCGCGCGGTAGGTGACGAGGTCGCCGGGGCGGGCGTCCGCGAGCGGCACCATGCGGCCGGCGTACTGCTGGGCCTGCGAGGTGCGGGGCAGGCTGACCCCGGCCTGGGCGTACGCCCACTGCATCAGCCCGGAACAGTCGAATCCGGAGGGCCCGTTCGCGCCCCAGACGTACGGGCGGCCCAGCGCCCGATGGACGGCCATGACGGCCGCCGCCGCCCGGGCCGACCCCGCGGGCAGCCCGGCCACCGGCCCGGCGGCCCCGTCCTCGCGGCCGGTGCGCGAGGCCCGCTCGAAGGCGGCCCGCTCGGCGCCGGGCAACTCCTCGAGCAGGTCCCTGGCGCGGCGCAGCTTGCGCTCGACGGTGCGTTTGTGGCGGCTGACGGCCGCGCGGCTGCGCTCCAGGCCGGCGAGCGAGCGGGCGGCCTCCGCGCGGGTCTGGTCGAGCGCCTGCTGGGCCTTGCGGAGGCCGGCCAGGGCAGTGGCGCGGCGGCGGTCGACCCGGTCCAGGGTGGCGGCCCGGTCGAGGTAGCTGTCCGGGTCGGAGGAGAGCAGCAGCGCGAGCGAGGGGTCGATGCCGCCTGCCCGGTACTGCTCACGGGCGGCCGAGCCGATCTCCGTACGCATCCGGTTGACGCGCTCCTGGCCCCGGGCCGCCCGGTCCTGGGCCCGGCTCACCTCGCCGCGCAGCCGTACGACGTTCTCGCCGGCCTTGTTGTAGTGCTCGGTCGCCTGCTCGGCCTCGGTGAAGAGGCGGTCGACCCGGGCTCCGACGGTCCGGGGCGTGTCCTGCGGCTCGGCGTTCGCGGTGGCTCCGCCGAGGGCGGCCGCGGCGGTCGCCGCCGCGGCCGACAGAACGGTCACCCGGGCGCTCCGGCTCGTGCCGGGCTGTGTGGAACGGCGATGGGACACCACAGGACGCCGCACTCCCTTCCGCTGTACGCAGACATGCGCAGCCCCTGCCACCCGGGCGGGCGGACCGACGCACGGGAGCTGCACAGCAGGCAGACAGTAGTCGGACGATCACGGAGCGGACAAAGACCGCGCCGGTCGGACGGGAGGCACACACAGTGACGCCCCGCCGGTGACCTGTGGTCTCCGGCGGGGCGGCTGTCAGTACGGGGCGCGGGAATTCGCCCGTTCGGGCGTGGTCAGATGCGCACCGCGCCGTAGAAGCTGCCGATGGTGCTCATCGACTCGTAGCGGACGACCGTGCCCGTGCGAGGGGCGTGCAGCACGGTGTTGTTGCCCGCGTAGAGGCCCACGTGCTGGTTGCCGTTGAAGAAGACCAGGTCGCCCGGCTTCAGCTGGCTCTGCCCGATCCGCGTGCCCTGGTTGATCTGGGTGAACGTGGTGCGGGTGATGTTGGCACCGGCCTGAGCGTAGGCCCACATGGTCAGGCCCGAGCAGTCGTAGGAGCCGGGGCCGGCCATGCCGCGGGAATACGGCTTGCCGATCTGGCTGGCGGCGGCCTGGAGCGCGGCGGCACCGAGCCCCGAGGCGGGGGCCTCGTTGCCGAGGTTGACCCGTTCGGTGGCGGCGCGGCTGGCGCGCTGGTCGTCGGCGCGCATCTTGTCGCGTTCGGCCTGGGTGAGCGTGTTGAGCAGCTGACGCGCCTCAGTGAGCTTGACCTGCTGCTGCTTCTTCTTCTCACCGAGCGTCTTGCGGACCTCCGCGAGGTCGCCCAGCTTGTCCTGGGCCTCCTTGCGCTCCTGCGCGAGGGACCGCTGCTTCTCCTGGATCTTCGACAGCGACTCGGCCTGCTTGGCCGTCAACTGGTCGAGTGCGGAGGCCTGGTCCAGGAAACTGTCCGGGTCCGAGGCAAGGAAGAGCTGGACGGAGGGGTCGATACCTCCGGAGCGGTACTGCGCGGCGGCGAGGGAACCAAGGCCGGAGCGGAGGTTGTTGAGCTCCTGCTGACCGCGGGCCACCTTGTCCTGGATCGCGTCGATCTGCTTCTGGAGCTTGTCCTGCTTCTCCTTGGCCAGGCTGTGCTGCTCGGTGGCGAGCTCCGCCTCCTCGTAGAGCTTGTCGACCTTTTCCTTGACCTCGCTCTTGGTCGGCTTGGGGTCGGCGTGGGCCGCCTGGGAGGTCAGGGCAACAGCCGCGGCGGCAGTCACGCCGAGCACAGTCACGCGGGTGCGGCTCGGTTGCTTGGGACGACGATGGGACCCCACGAAGGCGAGCTCCTTATTCCTCGAGCCGCCTACCGGGCTCCGGGGGAGGTGAGATCCCCCAGCTCCGTGCACGTCACGGCCTCGGCGGTTCCTTCACTGCCACCCCGGATGGGTGATCAACCGTGCGAAGGTTCGAGGCCCGACCTTAGTGACCATCTTGTGATCAGTTCAAATCCTCACAGGAAAAATCTCGTCACAGCAGGTACTTCTTTACCCACACCGCACAGGGTGTAGCGGTGACTTGACGGACCGTTCCCTGATTTCCGGCAAGTCACACCAACACGCACTAGACGCGCGAAAGCCGCTTCAGGAGCAAGACGGACGCAACGGGCCTGGCCCCCGCCTTCGCCACCCCGTCGGCCACTTCGCGGTCGGTGGAGACCACCACGACGGGCCGCCCCGGCGGTTCGGCACGGGCCAGTTGACGGATGACCTCGTCCGCCGTGACACCCGGCTTGCTGAACAGCACCCGCACCCCGCGCGGCGGCGCCAGCAGTACCGGCGCGGCCAGTTCGGCCCCGTCGAAGACGCAGGTCATCTCGGCGCCCGTCTGGGCCGCGAGCAGCGACAGACCGCCCAACAGCCGCAGCCGCTGCTTCTCCAGCGGCATCTGCGGATAGCCGGTCTTGGTGACGTTGTACCCGTCCACGATCAGATGGGCCTGCGGCAGCGCGAGCAGTTGGTCGAGCAGCGCCGGATCGGTCTCCGAAAGGGCTCTGGCGGCAATGTCCTTGGGTGACATCCGTCCGGGCTCCACCGCGTCCACACTGTCCGCGGGACGCATAGAGGAGGGCGGCAGCGCCAGTTCGCGGCGCAGCCCGCCGGCCGCTTCGAGCACGGTGTCGAGCAGCAGCCGCAGCCGCATGTCCTCGACCGAGCGCCCTTCCCTGGCAGCCCTGCGGCCCGCCTCGACGGACGCCTCCGCCTCGCTGAGCCTCGTCCGCAGCCGCCGGGTCTCGCTCTCGGCCGCGGACACCTGGGCGGCCGCCTCGGCCCGCAGGGCGTCGCTCTCGACCCTGCCGCGGCGCAGCGCCGCCTCGCCGCGCTTCACCTCGTTGGCCGCGCTGCGCAGCTTGCGCTGGAGCGAGTCGGCCTCCTTGCGGGCGGCGTCCAGCTCGGTGCGGAGCCGTTCGGTCTCGCTCTTCGTCTGGGCACGGGCCCGGGCGAGTTCCTCGCGCAGCCGTTCCAGTTCGAGCCGGATCTCCTCGTCGGCCCGCTCGGCACCGGCCCGCTCGGCCTCCTCGCCGGCGGCGGCGACCAGCTTGACCCAGCCGGCCGGGCGCAGCACGTAGGCCGCGGCGGCCACGTCGACGGGATCCGCGGCGGCGGGCGGGGACCCCGCCACCAGCGCGGCGGCCAGCTCCGGCTGGGACTCCTTCAGCCGTTCACCGATGCGGAGGCGGAAAGGCGCGTCGCCCTCCAGCGCGGCCGCCATCGCGTTCCCCGCGAACTTGGCACGCCGGGTCGGCGTGAAGCGGGCGTACTGTCGGAGCTGGGCCGGGAGTTCGGTGACCGTGAGACCGCCGAACGCGTCCGAGACCAGCGCGACGACCCGACGCCGCACATCTTCGGGCAGCGGGCGGTCGAGCACCTCCACGGCGTCGCCGGCCGCGTCGGCCGGCGTGGCGCCGCCAGCGGGCTGCTCCACCATCCGTCACCTCATTTTTGTGTCCGCACGGCCCCGTCAGGAGTCGGCACCCGGCCTGTCGACTAGTTCGATCTGGTCCACCGCGTTGCACCAACGACAGCGCACCGACTCGATGGTCTCACTGACCACCTCGCGTTCTTCGACGCTGGACTCACCGGCCAGGTCGAGGTGGACGTACTCGACGACCTTGGACGACCGCGTCACGTCGAACCTCGTCAGGTTTCCGCAGAGCGTGCAGCGCCAGCGGGTCCCGTCGGTCGGCTGGGGAACCGTCGTCATCGTTGCGTCCTCTTTCGTCGAGCCGTGAGCTGCCGGACAAGGATCTCGCGGTGCGCCGTCGAACTGCGGATGTCCTCCGGTAACCCTACGGCCTCGGTGCTTCCCACCGGCACGGCGAGGCGGTCTGTCCCGTTCCCTCCGCTTGCGTCATGCTCTGTTCATGATCGATCGGCGGGCTGCGGCCGGCAGACTCCTGCGGGCGGCCACCTCGGGCGGGCCGCCGGTGACGTACGCCCTCATCGCCCTGTGCTGCGTGGTCTTCGTGATCAGCCCGCTGTCGGGGTTCAACCCGGTCTTCGGCACCGCGGACGCCCTGCTCGCCGCCCAGGCCGGGTACTTCGAGCGCTGGGGGGTGATCCCGAGCGAACTGTGGGACGGCTCGGCGCACGCCGTGCTCACCCCGCTCACCGCACTGTTCGTGCACGGCAGCTGGCTGCATCTGCTCGGCAACATGCTGTTCCTGTACGTGTTCGGGGCGATGGCCGAGGAGCGCATGGGCCACACCGAGTTCGCGTTCTTCTACCTCGGCTGCGGTTATCTGGCCCTGCTCGCCTACGCGGCCGCGCACTCCACGTCCGACCAGACGCTGGTCGGCGCGTCGGGGGCGATCTCGGCGGTCCTGGGAGCGTTCCTCTACCTCTTCCCCCGCGCCCGGGTCACCAGCCTGTTCCCGTTCCTGCTGTTCCTGCCGCTGCGCTTCCCCGCCTGGATCGTGCTGGTCTTCTGGTTCGTCCTGCAGTGGCTGGCGGCCGAGGGCGCGGGCAGCGGCCCCGGGGTCGCCTACCTCGCCCATGTGGTCGGCTTCGCCACCGGGTTCCTCTATGCCTGGGGGCGGTACCGGCGTGACCCCGGAGCCCTGCCTCGGGCCCGAGCCCGGCAAGACCCCGACGCAAGGCTCTAGAGTGAAGTCTCCAGCCACGGCCACCGAGGGAGAAAGCCAGCCGTGATCACCGCGATCGTGCTCATCAAAACCAGCGTGGACCGGATTCCCGAGATCGCCGAGGCCATCGCCGCGCTGGACAGCGTCAGCGAGGTCTTCTCGGTCACCGGTACCTACGACCTGATCGCCATGGTCCGGGTGTCCAAGCACGACGATCTCGCCGATGTCATCCCCGGCCGGATCAGCAAGATCCCCGGTGTCGAGGGGACCGACACACACGTCGCGTTCCGTACGTACTCCCAGCACGACCTGGAAGCGGCCTTCGCCATCGGCCTGGACGCCTAGGGCGTGTTTCGAAAGTAGCGCCGTCCACCCGGAGGACGGGCCGGGCGGCGTCTGGTGCGTGCGATCGCAAGGCGCCGGGAACTCCTCGTAGCGGAGCTGCTAGGACTTTTCGGCAACGCCGCGAGCAATGGGTCTCCCCTCCTCGAGCGAAGCCGAGAGCTCGGGGAAGTGCCAGACGCCGCCCGGCAGGCGGGACTTTCGAAACACGCCCTAGGGCTTCAGCACGTTCGGCCGGGTACGGACGGCTGTCCGTACCCGGCCGAACGTGCTGAGGGGCCTCAGACCTGGGTGGCCTCGCCACGGTCCGGGACGCAACGGCCGCCCTCGGTGCGGTACTTCCACTGGGCGCCCTCGTTCACGAGCTCCTTGACCGCCCGCAGGAAGCGCTCGACGTGCTCGTCCGGCGTACCGGCGCCGAAGCTGACCCGGATCGCGTTGAGGGACTTCTGACCCGGCTCGGCCTCCGGCGCGCCGCACTCGCCGACGTCCTGCGGGTCGGTGCCGAGCAGGGTGCGCACGAGCGGGTGGGCGCAGAACAGTCCGTCGCGGACCCCGATGCCGTACTCGGCCGAGAGCGCCGCGGCGAAGTGCGAGCTGTTCCAGCCCTCCACCACGAACGAGATGACGCCGACCCGCGGGGCGTCGTCGCCGAACAGCGAGAGCACCTTGACCGCGGGCACCTCGGCGAGTCCGGCGCGGACCTCGGTGACGAGCCGCTGCTCCCGGGTGACGAGGTTGTCGAAGCCGGCCTCGGTGAGCGCCTTGCAGGCGGAGGCGATGGAGTAGACGCCGATGACGTTGGGCGAGCCGGCCTCGTGGCGGGCGGCGGTGGTGTGCCACTCGACGTCCACCCCGCCGTCGGCGCGCCGGGCGACCTGGCGGGACGCGCCGCCGCCGGCCAGGTACGGCTCGGCATCGGTCAGCCAGTCGGAGCGGCCGGCGAGGACGCCGGAGCCGAAGGGCGCGTACAGCTTGTGCCCGGAGAAGGCGACCCAGTCCACGTCCAGCTCGGCGATGTCGACGGGGTGGTGCGGGGCGAGCTGGGCGGCGTCCAGCACGATCCGGGCGCCGCGGGCGTGCGCGGCGGCGGCGAGCTCCCTGACCGGCCACAGTTCGCCGGTGACGTTGGAGGCGCCGGTGACGCAGACCAGCGCGGGGCCGTAGGGGTCGCGGTCGGCCAGCGCCCGCTCCAGGGTCTCGACGGCCTGGGCCGGGGTGCGCGGGGCGTTCAGGTACGTCACCCGGGCGTCGCGCCAGGGCAGCAGCGAGGCGTGGTGCTCGGTCTCGAAGACGAACACCTGACAGTCGGCGGGCAGGACGGCGGCGAGCAGGTTGAGCGAGTCGGTGGTGGACCGGGTGAAGACCACCTGGTCCTCGGCGCGGCAGCCGAGGAACTCCGCGACGCTCTCACGGCTGGACTCGAAGAGGTCCGTGGAGAGCTGCGAGAGGTAGCCGGCACCGCGGTGGACGCTGCCGTAGTAAGGCGCGTACGCGGCCACGTCGTCCCACACCCGCTGCAGGGCCGGGGCGCTGGCGGCGTAGTCCAGCGCGGCGTAGGTGACCTCACCGCCGGTGACCAGCGGAACCGTCACATCCTTGCCCAGAACCGGCAGGGGGGCACAAATCGACTGGTCGGCGGCAGCAGTGAGGACAGACATGACGAACTCCCGTAACAGGCAGGCGAATTCCGCGTGCCTGCGGATACGCGGCAGCACGGAAGGAAGAAAGAGAGGTGTGCGGAGTAGGGCCGAAAGCCCTATCGCATTCGCGTGCTCACAAGAGGCTCCCTGAGGACCAGGACCCCACGGGTGGACATCTCACGATGTCGAGGGGTCCGCGCTTGCCGCAGACCTCGCTGCCTGCGGCCTGGTCTTCACCCGGGGCACCCCGCCACGGACGGAGGGTTGCCGGACAGCGGGCCGGGGCCGTAGTCGCTGTCACTCATGACCTGCGCAGCATCTTGCCATACGTACGAAAACGCGCAAGGCGCAGTCCATGATCTGGACTGCGCCCCGTCTCGTACCCGACGCCCTCTCAGGTGTTGCTGGCCACGACCCATCTCTCCAGCGCCCGGCCCGCCGCGCCCGAGTCGATGGACTCGGCGGCCTTGGTGATCCCCGCGGTGAGCTGCTCGGCGAGCGTGCCCTGCCCCGGGTCCAGCGCGACGAGAGCCGCCGCCGAGTTGAGCAGGACGGCGTCCCGTACGGGCCCCGTCTCCCCCGCGAGCAGCCGGCGGGCCACATCGGCGTTGTACGAGGCGTCGGCGCCGCGCAGGGCGTCCACCGGGACCAGGTCCAGGCCGACGTCGCGCGGGTCGAAGGCCTCCTCGCGCACCGCGCCGTCCCTGGCGATCCAGACGCGGGAGGTCGCGGTGGTGGTCAGCTCGTCCAGGCCGTCGTCACCCCGGAAGACCAGGGCCGAGTTGCCGCGCTCGGCGAGGACGCCCGCGACGATGGGCGCCATCCGGAGGTCCGCGACGCCGATCGCCTGCGACCGCACCTTGGCCGGATTGGTGAGCGGGCCGAGGATGTTGAAGGTGGTCGGCGCGCCGAGCTCCGCCCGGGCCTTCGCCGCGTACCTCAGGGCGGGGTGGAACTTCACGGCGAAGCAGAAGGTGATGCCCGCTTCCTCGGCGACCTCGACGACGCGCTGCGGAGGCAGCTCCAGATTGACGCCGAGCTTGCCCAGGACGTCGGAGGAGCCGCTGGCCGACGACGAGGCGCGGTTGCCGTGCTTGACGACCTTGGCGCCCGTCCCCGCCACGACGATCGCCGACATGGTGGAGATGTTGACCGTCTTGGCCATGTCGCCGCCGGTGCCCACGATGTCGACCGTACGGCCGGGCACATGGATGGTCGTGGCGTGCTCGTACATCGCGCGGACCAGGCCGGAAACCTCCGTGACGGTCTCGCCCTTGGCGCGCAGCGCCACCGCGAAGCCGGCGATCTGCACATCGGTCGCCTCGCCGCTCATGATGCGGTCCATCGCCCAGGCGGTGTCGTCCGCGGTCAGGTCCTGGCCGCGCAGCAGGGGGGTCAGCACGCCGGGCCAGGAACGAGCCGCCACGCTGTCGCCGCCGACCGGGGTCACAACGTTCATGGTCCACTCCTGGGTCCACAGCCGATAAAAGGAACGGGACCACCCTATCGAGCCCCGGGGACAGCGAAGAGCCCCGTCCATGCGATGGACGGGGCTCCTGCTGTGGCGATCAGTTCAGGTGATCAGTGGTGGCCGTGGCCGCTGGTGATCTCCTTGTACTCCTCGGCGGTGGGCTTGGCGATCTGGTTGTTCTCGCCGTAGAAGCCCTTGCTGAGCTTGGCCCGCAGCTTGTGCACCAGGGACACCTTGCGCTTGACACCGTTCTCGTCGACCGTCGGGCCGATCTCGACCGGCTTGTACTGCTCGTGCGCGGTGAGCGTGTGCAGCTGCGCGGGTGCGAGCGGCTCGTGGACCTCGACGAACTCACCGTGCGGCAGGCGCTTGATGAGCCCGGACTCGCGCCCGTGCAGCACCTTCTCCTTGTCACGGCGCTGAAGGCCGAGGCAGATCCGCTTGGTGGCGATGAACGCGAGAACCGGTCCGACGAAGAAGAAGATCCGGACGAACCACGAGATGGAGTTCAGCGACAGGTGGAAGTGCGTCGCCCAGAGGTCGTTACCGCCGCCCACCAGGCCGATGAAGTACACCGTGATCCACGCGACACCGAAGGCCGTACGGGTCGGGGCGTTGCGCGGGCGGTCCAGGATGTGGTGCTCGCGCTTGTCCCCGGTGACCCAGGACTCGATGAACGGGTACATCGCGATGGCACCCAGGATCACACCGAAGAGCACCAGGGGGATGAGCACGCCCAGGACGAGCGTATGACCCCAGAGGTTGATCTCCCAGCCGGGCATCACTCGGACCAGACCCTCGGCGAAGCCCATGTACCAGTCGGGCTGGGCGCCGGTGGACACCTGATCCGGGCGGTACGGGCCGATGGCCCAGATCGGGTTGATCGAGGCGATGCCCGCGATGACGGCGATGACACCGAAGACCAGGAAGAAGAAGCCTCCGGCCTTGGCCATGTACACCGGCAGCAGCGGCATGCCCACGACGTTCTTGTTCGTCCGGCCGGGACCCGCGAACTGCGTGTGCTTGTGGTAGAAGACCAGGATCAGGTGGCCCACCAGCAGCCCGAGCATGATGCCCGGCAGCAGCAGGATGTGGATCGAGTAGAACCGGGCGACGAAGTCGCCGCCGGGGAACTCCCCGCCGAACAGGAACATCGAGATGTAGGTGCCGACGACCGGCATCGACAGGATCGCGCCCTGGGTGAACCGGACACCCGTACCCGAGAGCAGGTCGTCCGGGAGCGAGTAACCGGTGAAGCCGGTGAACATACCCAGCACGAACAGCAGGAAGCCGAACAGCCAGTTGATCTCACGCGGCTTGCGGAACGCGCCCGTGAAGAACACGCGCATCATGTGCACGAACATGCCGGCCAGGAAGATCAGCGCGGCCCAGTGGTGGATCTGCCGGACCAGCAGCCCACCGCGGACGTCGAAGCTGATGTTCAGCGTCGAGGCGTAGGCCTCCGACATCCGGATGCCCTGCATGGGCTCGTACGGGCCGTGGTAGACGGTCTCGGCCATGCTCGGGTGGAAGAACAGCGTCAGATACACACCCGTGAGGATGATGATGATGAAGCTGTAGAGGCAGATCTCACCGAGCATGAAGGACCAGTGGTCCGGGAAGATCTTGCGCATGTTGGACTTGGCCAGGGAGTAGATCCCGAGCCGGCCGTCCGCCCAGTCGGCCATCTTCTCACCGGCGGGCGCCTTGCGCTTCGTATCGGTCGCAGTACTCATCCGCGCTCCCAGAATGCAGGACCGACGGGCTCTTCGAAGTCACCGAGCGCCACGAGGTTGCCCTCGCTGTTCACGTCGATCCGCAGCTGCGGAAGGGCGTGACCGGCCGGACCGAAGATGACGCGGGCGCCGTCGGAGAGGTCGAAGGTGGACTGGTGGCACGGGCAGAGCACGTGGTGGGTCTGCTGCTCGTACAGGCTGATCGGGCAGCCGACGTGGGTGCAGATCTTGGAGAAGGCCACGATTCCCTCGTGGGCCCACTCGCGCTCGCGCTTGTCCTTGATGTTGTCCGGCTCGATACGGATGATCATCAGCGCGGCCTTGGCGATCTGTACCTGGAAGTCGTGGTCCTCCTCCTTCAGGCCCTCGGGCATGGCGAAGGTCAGCGAACCGACGACGACGTCCTCGGGACGCAGCGGCTCCATCGTGTTCATGTTGATGAGCTGCTTGCCCTTGGCCCACAGGGTCGAGCGGAGCTTCTTCTCCGGCAGCGGACCGAGGTCGCGCAGCAGCACCACACCGGCGAGCGGCACCAGGGCCAGCGCGCCGAACATGGTGTTGCGGATCAGCTTGCGCCGTCCGAACGCGGACTCCTCGGCGCCCGCCGCGAAGTCGGCGAGAACCTTCGCCTTGACCTCGGGCTCGGCCGCGATCGCGTGACGCTCGTCCGCGACCTCCACGTCCGACATCAGGGTGCGCGCCCAGTGGACGGCGCCCGCGCCGATCGCGAAGAGCGCCACGCCCAGGGTCAGCCCCAGGGAGAAGTTGAGCACACTCACATGACCGAACGGCCAGATGTAGACGATCTTGTCGACCGGGAAGATGACGTAGGAGGCGATGAAGCCGACCGTCGCCAGCATGGACAGCGTGAACATGAACGCGACCGCGCGCTCGGACCGGTTGGCGGCCCGTTCGTCGATGTCCTGGATGCGCGGCTTGTGGGCCGGCAGCCCCGGGTCGGCGAACGGATCGCCGGCACCCTCCACCGCGCCGTGCGCGGCGTCCTGCTCTGCAGGCAGGTTCTCTTCTGGAATCTCTTGGCTACTCATGACTTCTTGGCCTTAGCGGTGTGGGCCGCGACCCAGATGGCAACTGCGATCAGTGCGCCCAGACCGAAGATCCAGCCGAACAGACCTTCACTGACCGGACCGAGTCCGCCCAGGCTGAGGCCGCCGGGGCTCGCCGACTCGGAGCCGTTCACCGTCTGGATGTACTTGATGATGTCCTTCTTCTGCTGCTCGGGCATCGTCGAGTCAGGGAAGGACGGCATGCTCTGCGGGCCGGTCTGCATGGCCTCGTACATGTGCTTCGGGTCCACGCCTTCGAGGCTGGGGGCGTACTTGCCCTTCGTCAGGGCACCACCCTCACCGGTGAAGTTGTGGCACTGGGCGCAGTTGGTACGGAACAGGTCGCCGCCCTTGGCCGCGTCCGCGCCCTCGGGGCTGACCTGGCTCTTGGAGGGGACGATCGGGCCGGCGCCGAGCGACGCGACGTACGCCGCGAGCTGGTCGATCTCGGCCTGGGTGTAGATGACCTTCTTCTTCGGTACCTGGGCGCCCGGCTGCTGCGCCGGCATACGGCCGGTACCGACCTGGAAGTCGACGGCGGCCGAGCCCACGCCGACAAGCTGGGGCCCGTCGGTTGTGCCCTGACCGCCGGTTCCGTGGCAGCTGGCGCAACCGACGGAGTACAGCTTCTTGCCCTCGTCGATGGCGAGGGACTGGGCGGTTTCGTCGGCCTGCGCCTTACTCGCGGGCGCAAACGCGGCGTACAGCCCCCCAGTAGCCGCAAGCGCGAGGAGTAGTACGACGACCGCCGCCAACGGATGGCGTCGTCGTGCGGAGAGCTTTTTCACGGATTACCCCGGTGTCAGGATCTTCTGCGTCGATGATGTGGGTCGGGTACGAGCCCGGTTACTTGATCAAGTAGATCGTGGCGAACAGGCCGATCCACACGACATCGACGAAGTGCCAGTAATAGGACACGACGATGGCAGCGGTCGCCTGTTCATGGGTGAACCTCTTGGCCGCGTATGTCCTGCCCAGAACGAGCAGGAAGGCGATGAGACCGCCTGTCACATGCAGACCGTGGAAGCCGGTGGTCAGGTAGAACACCGAGCCGTACGGATCCGAGGACAGCGAGATGCCGTCCTTCTTCACCAGCTCGGTGTACTCGAAGATCTGGCCTCCGATGAAGATCGCACCCATCACGAAAGTGATCACGAACCAGGCGCGGAGCTTCTTCACATCGCCCCGCTCCGCGGCGAAGACGCCGAGCTGGCAGGTGAGTGAGGAGAGCACCAGGATGGTCGTGTTCGTCGCCGAGAACGGAACGTTCAGGGACGACGCCATTTCCTTCCAGTGATCCGGTCCGGTCACCGATCGCAGGGTGAAGTACATCGCGAAGAGGGCCGCGAAGAACATCAGCTCGGAACTCAACCAGATGATGGTTCCGACGCTGGTGAGGTTCGGCCGATTGACCGACGGGTGCGCGTGCCCGGTTTCTACTGTCGTTGCTGTCGCCACGACCGACATTATGTCGGTCGCTTATCCCGCCCTCACTCCGGGGGGTGCCGTTCGGTGTGTCAGAGGGGTGTGTCCTCCCCGAACGGCCCATGGATCCGCTGTCCCGGGCGGTGCTGACAGGCTGTCGGTCGGAGTACGATCCGCGCATCGGTCCATGCCCCGACAGCCCCGAAGACACAGACGTCACGGAGGAACAATGCAGCCGACGGCCACGGTCCTGGTCTACAGCGACAACGCACACACCCGTGAGCAGGTGAGGCTGGCAGCCGGGCGCAGGCCTGCTGCGGACGTACCGCAGGTCGAGTTCCTGGAGTGCGCCACCATGCCCGCCGTCCTGGACGCGCTGGACCACGGAGGCGTCGACGTCTGCGTGTTGGACGGCGAGACGGCCCCCGCGGGCGGCATGGGCGTCTGCCGGCAGATCAAGGACGAGATCTTCCGCTGCCCGCCGGTGCTGCTCCTCATGGGCCGCCCCCAGGACGCCTGGCTGGCCACCTGGAGCCGCGCGGAGGCCGCGGTGACCCTTCCGGTCGAGCCGGTCGAGTTCGCGGACGCCCTGGCCGCCCTGCTGCGCAGCAGGCTGTCCGTGGGGGCCTGAGGCCCCGCCTTCCTGCCCTGGCTCCGAGGTGCGGCGCACCCTGCCGTCAGACCCTGGGGCGCAACCGCGCCGCCCGGACCGTGTCGACGCGGTCCGGCGTGGCGTCGTTGTTCAGGGCGCTGCCCTTCTGCCACTTGGCCCAGGACAGGTTCCAGTCGCCGTAGCCGTTGTCGAACGGCGTCATGGTCTCGCCCTCACTGCCGACGACCGTGACGATGTCACCCTCGCGGACGGTGTTGAAGAACCACTCGGCCTCGCTGGTACTCATGCCGGTGCAGCCGTGACTGACGTTCGCGGACCCCTGTGATCCGGTGGACCACGGGGCCGCGTGCACGTACTCGCCGCTCCAGGTGACCCGCGTCGCGTAGTAGACCGGCAGGTCGTAGGAGTCCGACGAGCCCTCGGCGATGCCGATGGACTCCCCGCGCATACGTACGTAGTACTCCTTGCCCAGCACGACCTTGACGCCGTTGCGGGTGGAGAAGCCCGGCTTGCCGGTGGTCACCGGAATGGTGTTGAT
The DNA here is from genome assembly GCF_044458665.1 of Streptomyces sp. NPDC050422. Taxonomy (NCBI): domain Bacteria; kingdom Bacillati; phylum Actinomycetota; class Actinomycetes; order Kitasatosporales; family Streptomycetaceae; genus Streptomyces; species Streptomyces sp. NPDC050422. The sequence continues at coordinate 20,055 of NZ_JBITIE010000005.1, read as the reverse complement.
CACTTCTCCGTTGCGCTTGACCGTCATGGAGTGCTCCGAGGCGTCGGTGACGGCCTCGATGCGGTCTCCGGTAGTGATCTTCAACGCTTTCGCGGGAGCGCCGTACAGCGCGTTGGTCACCTTGATGCCCGTCAGGCCGCTGCTGACCTCGATGGTGGCCTTGGCCGGCCAGTAGTCCTGCGGCCGGTAGTGCAGCGTCTTGTCGTCGACCCAGTACCAGGAGCCGGTCACGGCGGGCGTGGAGCGCACCTTCAGGGCGCGTTCGACGGTGGCGCGGGCGGCTTTGTCGGCGACCGGGGCGCTGAGTACCGCTGTGACGGGCTGTCCGACGCCGTAGGTGCCCGTCTGCGGGCCGAAGGTGACCTTCAGGAACTTCTTGGCCGCCGCGGTCTCGAAGGAGAGCGTACGGCCGCCCGGGGCGCCGTCGTCGTCCTCCATGCTGACCTTGACGGTGTACCGGGTTCCTGCGGCGAGCGGGGCGGTGGAGTGCCAGCGGTGGCCGTCGGCTTCGAGTTCGCCCGCCAGATGGCGTCCCTCGGTGTCCACGGCCGTCACATCGGTGATGCGGCCGTCGTCACCGTCGACGCTGACCTCGAGGGGCTTGTCCGGATCGACCTTCTTGCCGCCGTCGGGAGTGTTGGAGGAGATCTCGTCGGCCGCGTCGTACGGCTGCGCCGAGAGCGGATGGTCGTCGGACTCCCCACAGGCTGCCGCCCCTGCGACCAGGGTCGCGGCCAGCAGAGCGCAGCTCATGACGGGACGGATACGCGGCGTGTGGTTCATGAACCCACGCTAAGAAGATTCATCCGTTTCAGCGCGCCGGGTGACTGCAAACGGGGGGCCCGCACTTCTCGTGGAAGTGCGGGCCCCCCGTCAGGTGGAGCGGTGTCACGGGTGGAGCGGTGTCACTGGGTGCGGTTCTCACCGCGGTAGTACTCGAAGACCCAGCCGAACAGACCGATCAGGAGCATCGGGGCCGAGAAGTAGAGCAGCCACCAGCCGAAGACGACCCCCATGAAGGCGAACAGGCCGCCGACCGCCAGGGAGAGCGGCTGCCAGCTGTGCGGGGAGAAGAACCCCACGTCGCCGGCCTCGTCCGCCACATCGGCTTCCTTGTTGTCCTGCGCCAGTGCGTCGACCCGCCGGGCCGTGAAGGCCAGGTAGAAGCCGATCATGACGCTCAGGCCGAAGGCCAGGACGAGCGCGGTGGTACCGACCGGCTCCTTGGACCACACGCCGTAGGTGATGGCGATGACGAGGATGAACAGCGCCAGACCGAGGAACATCTTGCCCTGGACCTTCACTTGCCCGTCTCCTTTCCGCCGGCGAGGGCCTTGTCGTCCTCGGAGTGGTGCTCAAGCTGTTCGAGCGCCGCGATCTCCGGGTGGTGCAGGTCGAACGCCGGGGATTCGGAACGGATCCGGGGCAGCGTGATGAAGTTGTGCCGCGGCGGCGGGCAGGAGGTCGCCCACTCCAGCGAACGGCCGTAGCCCCACGGGTCGTCGACCTCGACCTTCTTGCCGTACTTGGCCGTCTTCCAGACGTTGTAGAAGAACGGCAGGATCGACAGGCCGAGCAGGAACGAGGAGATCGTCGAGATCGTGTTCAGTGCGGTGAAACCGTCCGCGGCCAGGTAGTCCGCGTAACGACGCGGCATGCCCTCGGCGCCCAGCCAGTGCTGCACCAGGAACGTGCCGTGGAAGCCGATGAACAGCGTCCAGAAGGTGATCTTCCCGAGCCGCTCGTCCAGCATCTTGCCGGTGAACTTCGGCCACCAGAAGTGGAATCCGGAGAACATCGCGAACACCACGGTGCCGAAGACGACGTAGTGGAAGTGCGCGACCACGAAGTACGAGTCCGAAACGTGGAAGTCCATCGGCGGCGAGGCCAGGATGACGCCCGTCAGACCACCGAAGGCGAAGGTGATCAGGAAGCCGACCGCCCACAGCATCGGTGTCTCGAAGGACAGCGAGCCCTTCCACATCGTGCCGATCCAGTTGAAGAACTTCACCCCGGTGGGCACCGCGATGAGGAACGTCATGAAGGAGAAGAACGGCAGGAGCACGCCTCCGGTGACGTACATGTGGTGCGCCCACACGGTCACGGAGAGACCGGCGATGGAAATCGTCGCGGCCACCAGGCCGATGTATCCGAACATCGGCTTGCGGCTGAACACCGGGATCACTTCCGAAATGATCCCGAAGAAGGGCAAGGCGATGATGTACACCTCTGGATGCCCGAAGAACCAGAAGAGGTGTTGCCATAGCAACGCCCCGCCGTTGGCCGCGTCGAAGACATGCGCACCGAATTTTCGGTCCGCCTCCAGCGCGAAGAGCGCCGCCGCCAGCACCGGGAAGGCCAGCAGGACCAGCACACCGGTCAGCAGGACGTTCCAGACGAAGATCGGCATGCGGAACATCGTCATGCCGGGGGCGCGCATGCAGATGATCGTGGTGATGAAGTTGACCGAACCGAGGATCGTGCCGAAGCCGGAGAAGGCCAGACCCATGATCCACATGTCGGCGCCGACACCCGGCGAACGGACCGCGTCCGACAGCGGGGAGTAGGCGAACCAGCCGAAGTCGGCCGCACCCTGCGGGGTGAGGAAGCCGGCCACCGCGAGGATCGAGCCGAAGAGGTACAGCCAGTACGCGAACATGTTCAGCCGCGGGAACGCCACATCGGGCGCGCCGATCTGCAGCGGCATGATCCAGTTCGCGAATCCGGCGAACAGCGGCGTCGCGAACATCAGCAGCATGATCGTGCCGTGCATCGTGAACGCCTGGTTGAACTGCTCGTTCGACATGATCTGCGTGCCCGGTCGGGCCAGCTCGGCGCGCATGAAGAGCGCCATCAGTCCGCCGATGCAGAAGAACGCGAACGATGTGACCAGGTACATCGTGCCGATCGTCTTGTGGTCAGTGGTGGTCAGCCACTTGATGACGACGTTTCCCGGCTGCTTGCGCCGGACCGGCAGCTCGTCCTCGTACGAGTCGTCTGCTGCCGCGGCACCCTGAGGTTCATTGAGGATGCTCACAGTTTGTTCGTCTCCGCATTCCTGGCCGGGTCAGTCTGCTCGATGCCGGCCGGCACGTAGCCCGTCTGGCCCTTCTTCGCCAGCTCCTTCAGGTGCGCCTGATAGCGCTCCGGGGAGACGACCTTGACGTTGAAGAGCATCCGGGAGTGGTCGACGCCGCAGAGCTCGGCGCACTTGCCCATGAAGGTGCCCTCCTGGTTGGGAGTCACCTCGAAAGCGTTGGTGTGGCCCGGAATGACGTCCTGCTTCATGAGGAACGGCACCACCCAGAAGGAGTGGATGACGTCACGCGAAGTCAGGACGAAGCGAACCTTCTCACCCTTGGGCAGCCACAGGGTCGGGCCGGGGTTGCCGTTCTGCGGGTTCCGGTCTCCCGGGACGCCGACGTCGTAGACGCCGTCCGCACCCTTGGGGAAGTCCTCGCGGAACCGGTCCGGGATGGCGTCGAGCTCCTTGGGGACCTCGTTGCCCGTGGCGGACTCGCCGTCCACGTTCTCGATGTAGTTGAAGCCCCAGCTCCACTGGTAGCCGACCACGTTGATGGTGTGGGCCGGCTTCGGGGAGAGCGTGAGGAGCTTCGTCTCGTCTCGCGCGGTGAAGTAGAACAACACCGAGACGATGATCAGAGGGACCACGGTGTACAGCGCCTCGATGGGCATGTTGTACCGGGTCTGCGGAGGTACCTCCACCTTGGTGCGGCTGCGCCGGTGGAAGATCGCACTCCAGATGATCAGTCCCCAGACAAGGGCACCCGTGGCGAGCGCTGCCGCCCACGAGCCCTGCCAGAGGGAAAGGATCCGGGGTGCCTCTTCCGTTACCGGGGTGGGCATACCGAGGCGGGGGAAATCCTGCCAGTTGTATGAACAACCGGAGGCCGTCGCCAGGACCAGGCCCGCAGTCAGCACCTGCGGCAGCTTCCGCCGCATCGGGCGCCGCGACAAGCGGTCGGAGCCGTTGGGACTCACGTAGCGCCTTCCCGAGAGTCTCGCCCGCACGGTCGGCGCGCCCGTCTCGCTGGTCGGTCGCCGGCCCTGACGCGGGCAGGGGTTTGGATGTTTATGCGGACCAAACCCTACTGGACGCTATTTGGGGTCGCGCGGGGAGGGTGCCCAACGCGCCGCCCGACTCCCCGAAGGGGTGGAATCCGGGGCTCCGGACACCATCTGACGCCCCCTCTCCCGGCCGTCCGGGCAGCCGGGTCCCGGGACGCGTCCGGTGCCGGGCTAGCGTGGCCGGGTGCCCTACTTCGACGCCGCGTCCGCCGCCCCCCTCCACCCCGTCGCCCGCCAAGCGCTGCTTGCCGCACTGGACGAGGGCTGGGCCGACCCGGCCCGCCTCCACCGCGAGGGACGGCGGGCCAGGCTGCTGCTGGACGCCGCCCGGGAGACGGCCGCGGAGGCCGTCGGCTGCCGCCCCGACGAGCTGACCTTCACCTCGTCGGGCACGCGGGCGGTCCATTCCGCAATTTCCGGAGCTCTCGCGGGGCGTCGGCGTGTCGGCCGCCATCTGGTGGTGTCGGCGGTCGAACACTCGTCGGTGCTCCATTCGGCCGCCGCCCACGAGAGCGGGGGCGGATCGTTCACCGAGGTCGCGGTGGACGGCACGGGCGCGGTGAGCGCGCAGGCGTACGCGAGCGCGCTGCGCGAGGACACCGCGCTGGCCTGTCTGCAGTCCGCCAACCACGAGGTGGGCACCGAACAGCCGGTGGCCGAGGTGGCCGGACTCTGCCGGGCCGCGGGCGTGCCACTGCTGGTGGACGCCGCCCAGTCACTGGGGTGGGGGCCGGTACCGGCCGGCTGGTCACTGCTGACGGCGAGTGCCCACAAGTGGGGCGGACCGGCCGGGGTCGGGCTCCTCGCGGTGCGCAAGGGCGTACGGTTCGCCGCCCAAGGCCCCACGGACGAACGGGAGTCGGGACGGGCCGTCGGCTTCGAGGACGTTCCGGCGATCGTGGCCGCGGCGGCGTCCCTGCGGGCGGTGCGGGCGGAGGCGGCCGCGGAGTCGGTGCGGCTGCGGGCCCTGGTCGACCGGATCCGGAGCCGGGTGCCGGCACTGGTGCCCGATGTGGAGGTGGTGGGCGATCCGGTGCGGCGGCTGCCGCATCTGGTGACCTTCTCCTGTCTCTATGTCGACGGAGAGACCCTGCTCCATGAACTGGACCGGTCCGGCTTCTCCGTATCGTCCGGTTCGTCCTGCACGAGCAGCACGCTGACGCCGAGCCATGTGCTCAAGGCGATGGGAGTGCTCTCGGAGGGCAACGTCCGCGTGTCGTTGCCGGCGGGCACGTCCGGCGAGGACGTCGACCGCTTCCTGGAAGCACTGCCCCCGGCCGTGGCGGGCGTACGGGAGAAGCTGGGCGCCCCGGCCGCGACCGTCCCCTCCCCCGCCCCGGCGCCCTCGCTGGTCGTTGACGCACTCGGCAGGCGCTGCCCGATTCCGGTGATCGAACTCGCAAAGGTGATCGGGGAGGTACCGGTGGGCGGGACGGTGACGGTGCTGTCCGACGACGAGGCGGCGCGCCTCGACATTCCGGCCTGGTGTGCGATGCGTGAGCAGGAGTACGTGGGTGAGGAGCCGGCGGACCGGGGCTCGGCCTATGTGGTCCGCCGGCTGTCCTGACGCGGGCTTCAGGCGAGGTGCGTGCGCACCTCGGCGGCGGCCTCGTGTCCGTACGCCTTGGTGAAGCGGTCCATGAAGTGGTTGCGGTGCAGGGTGTACTCCTGCGTGCCGACCGTCTCGATGACCAGGGTGGCGAGCATGCAGCCGACCTGGGCGGCCCGCTCGTGCCCGACGCCCCAGGCGAGACCGGAGAGGAATCCGGCACGGAAGGCGTCGCCGACACCGGTCGGGTCGGCCTTGACGTTCTCCTCCGGGCAGCCGACCTCGATCGGCTCCTCGCCGACGCGCTCGATCCGCACGCCCTGGGCGCCGAGGGTGGTGACCCGGTGGCCGACCTTGGCCAGGATCTCGGCGTCGGTCCAGCCGGTCTTGGACTCGATGAGCCCCTTCTCGTACTCGTTGGAGAAGAGGTACGTGGCGCCGTCGAGCAGGATGCGGATCTCGTCGCCGTCCATCCGCGCGATCTGCTGCGAGAAGTCCGCGGCGAACGGGATCCCGCGGGAGCGGCACTCCTCGGTGTGGCGGAGCATCCCCTCGGGGTCGTCGGCGCCGATGGAGACGAGGTCGAGGCCGCCCACACGGTTGGCGACGGCCTTCAGCTCGATCAGGCGGGCCTCGCTCATGGCGCCCGTGTAGAAGGAGCCGATCTGGTTGTGGTCGGCGTCCGTCGTGCAGACGAAGCGGGCGGTGTGCAGGACCTCGGAGATCCGGACCGAGCCGGTGTCGACGCCGTGGCGGTCGAGCCAGGCCCGGTACTCGTCGAAGTCGGAGCCCGCGGCGCCGACCAGGATCGGACGGGTGCCCAGCAGGCCCATGCCGAAGCAGATGTTGGCGGCGACACCTCCCCGGCGCACGTCCAGGTTGTCGACCAGGAAGGAGAGCGAGACCGTGTGCAGCTGGTCGGCGACCAGCTGGTCGGCGAATCGGCCGGGGAAGGTCATGAGGTGGTCGGTGGCGATGGAGCCGGTGACTGCGATACGCACGGGGAGACTGCTCCTGCGGAGGTCGAGGGGAACGGTGACTGCCGTTCCCGGGGCGGCGTGACAGTTAACGCTACCGGTTCCCGCAGCCGGGGAAAGGGTAAAACTACCCGATAGTAGGGCTTTCCTCCCGAGCTCCGGAGTGCCTACGGTGCCGATATGTCGAACAACATCGTTTCGCGCGAGTCCGAGACCGGTCTGGCCGAGCTGCGCGGAGACTGCGCGCGAATGGCCCCGCACTGGGTGGTACCCGCGAAGATCGCCCCCACCCCTGTGACGGCGTCCCTCATTCACGGCGTGACCGTGCCCCCCGCCTCGGCCCGGCTGATCGAAGCGATGGCGGAGTACGGCGACTGAGCGACCGGGCTCCCCGTCGCACCCGCCGCCCCGGAAGGGAACCGCGCGCGCCCGCGCCCCGTCCCACCGGTGTTCCGCACCAACGGGACGAGCCCGCACAGGGCCTTGGCGTACGACGGCGAAGGAGCGAACCGGTGAGCACCGAGCGACCCGACAACGAAGTGACCCGCCCCCGGCGGCGGCCTCCCCTCGCCGTGGCCTCGGTGGCGGCGGCCGTGCTCCTGGCCGGTGGCGGCGGCGCGTACTGGGCGGCGACCGCGGAGGGTCATGGCGGCGGTGAGTACAGCGCCGGGGACCGTTCCAGCTCCACTCCCCCACTGCTCGCTCTGGACGAGCGGGCCGGCGGACCGGCCACGCCCTCCCCACGCCCCTCGGCCCCCACGCAGGGCATCGCGCCGGGCGAGCCGGATCCGCACGGCGGACGGCTGGTCTACCGCGCGCCCGGCACCCTGCCGGACGGCCCGGACAGGGCGGCCGTCCAGCGTGCCGAAGGGGCCGTCTCGGCGGCCGAGGTGGCCCGGCTGGCCAAGGCACTGGGCCTGCAGGGCACCCCGCAGGCGGCGGGCACGTCCTGGAAGGTGGGCTCCGACGGGGACGGGTCGGGACCGGTACTGCGGGTGACCAGGCAGGCGCCGGGGACCTGGACGTTCGCCCGTCATGGCTCCGGCGGCACGGACAACTGCGAGAGCGTGACGGTCTGTTCGAGCAAGCAGGTGGCGCCGGGCGGATCGGGCACGCCGGTGAGCGAGAAGGCCGCGAAGGCCGCCGCGGTGCCGGTACTGAAGGCGGTCGGCCAGGACGACGCGGCACTCGACGCCCGCCAGTTGACGGGCTCGGTCCGGGTGGTGAACGCCGACCCGGTGGTGGGCGGACTGCCGACGTACGGCTGGGCGACCGGGATCCAGGTCGGCCCCGAGGGTGAAGTGGTCGGTGGCAGTGGGCAGTTGAAGGGCATGGAGAAGGGCGCCGACTACCCGGTGATCGGTGCGGCAGAGGCGCTGAAGCAACTGAACGCCGCGCAGCCGCCGAGTGGCGCCAAGACCGGCGACTGCGCCACTCCCGCACCACTGGAGAACGGCGAGAAGCCCTCCCGCATGAGCTGCGGCACGCGGACCGGGGCCGAGTCGCCCACCACGACGGTGACGGTCGACAAGGCGACCTTCGGCCTGGCCGCCCGGTACGTGGACGGGAAGCAGCTGCTCGTACCGTCCTGGATCTTCACGGTCCGGCCGGGCGCCGGCGGGACGGGCGACACCGTCACCCAGGTCGCGGTGGATCCGGCGTACCTGACGAAGGACGCCCCCTCGGAGAAGACCCCGGACAGCGGTGGAACGACGAAGTCCCAAGGCGCCATCACGTCGTACAGCGCCGACGGGCGGACGCTCTCGGTGACGTTCTGGGGCGGCGTCTGCAGTACGTACGCGGCGAGCGCGAGCGAGGACGGCGGCGCGGTGCGCGTGTCCGTGACGGAGTCGAAGCCGGAATCGGGCAAGGTCTGCATCATGATCGCCAAGGAGCTGACCCGTACGGTCACGCTGGACCAGCCGCTGGGCGAGCGGAATGTGGTCGACGCGGCGTCGGGCACCGTGGTGCCGCGCGGCTGACACCCCACACGCACACGACAACGGCGGCGGCCCCGGATCGGAATCCGGGGCCGCCGCCGTACCGTCGCCGCTGCGCCCTCTAGCTGAAGGAGTCGCCGCAGGCGCAGGAACCCGTGGCGTTCGGGTTGTCGATCGTGAAGCCCTGCTTCTCGATGGTGTCCACGAAGTCGACGGAGGCGCCGCCCAGGTACGGGGCGCTCATCCGGTCCGTGACGACCTTGACGCCGTCGAAGTCCTTCACGACGTCGCCGTCCAGCGAACGCTCGTCGAAGAAGAGCTGGTAGCGCAGGCCCGAGCAGCCGCCGGGCTGAACGGCGACGCGCAGCGCCAGGTCATCGCGGCCTTCCTGCTCCAGCAGGCCCTTGACCTTGGCTGCGGCGGCGTCGGACAGGAGGATGCCGTCGCTCACGGTGGTGGTCTCGTCCGATACGGACATCTGCTTCTCTCCCGGGTTGTACGGAGTCTGCTTGCCGACGTTGCAACCGTCGGGACCGCGGATTCATTCCGGGCCGCGCGCTTGCCTGTTCCCATTCATGCTCGCACACCACCCCCTCGGGCGGATGCGTCACATCGACGCTATCGGCATCGTCAAAGTGACGTGAAGCAGTTATGATAGATAGCGTCAATTAGACGAAAAGGCGTCCTCCGCAGAGAAGAAAGGGTGCGTGACGTGACCACGGCCCACCCCGTCCAGGACCTCGACGTCCAGCCGACTCCCCTCGCCCTGCTCCTGCTCGGCCGCGACGCCGACCCCAGGAGCGAGCGTGGCGTCGAATGCCCCGGCGACCTGCCCTCCCCGTCCGACCCGGACCTGGTGGAACGCGCCCGCGCGGCCAAGGAGAAGCTGGGGGAGAAGGTCTTCGTCCTCGGGCACCACTACCAGCGCGACGAGGTCATCCAGTTCGCGGACGTGACCGGCGACTCCTTCAAGCTGGCCCGCGACGCGGCGGCCCGGCCGGAGGCCGAGTACATCGTCTTCTGCGGTGTGCACTTCATGGCGGAGTCCGCGGACATCCTGACCACCGACGATCAGAAGGTCGTGCTGCCGGACCTGGCGGCGGGCTGCTCGATGGCCGACATGGCCACCGCAGAGCAGGTCGCCGAGTGCTGGGACGTGCTGACGGAGGCCGGCGTCGCCGAGCAGGTCGTGCCCGTCTCGTACATGAACTCCTCCGCGGACATCAAGGCCTTCACCGGCCGCCACGACGGCACGATCTGCACCTCGTCGAATGCGAAGCGGGCCCTGGAGTGGGCCTTCGAGCAGGGTGAGAAGGTCCTGTTCCTCCCCGACCAGCACCTGGGCCGGAACACGGCTGTAGGGGACATGGGGATGACGCTGGAGGACTGTGTCCTCTACAACCCGCACAAGCCCAACGGCGGCCTCACCGCCGAAGAGCTGCGCAACGCGAAGATGATCCTTTGGCGCGGGCACTGCTCGGTGCACGGGCGCTTCTCGGTGGAGTCCGTCAACGACGTGCGGGCCCGCATACCCGGCGTCAACGTCCTGGTGCACCCGGAGTGCAAGCACGAGGTCGTCGCAGCCGCGGACTACGTCGGCTCGACGGAGTACATCATCAAGGCCCTGGAGGCGGCCCCGGCCGGCTCGAAGTGGGCGATCGGCACCGAGCTCAACCTGGTGCGCCGCCTGGCGAACCGGTTCGCGGCCGAGGACAAGGAGATCGTCTTCCTCGACAAGACGGTCTGCTTCTGCTCGACGATGAACCGCATCGACCTGCCGCACCTGGTGTGGACACTGGAGTCGCTGGCCGAGGGGAACCTGGTCAACCGGATCGAGGTCGATCCGGAGACCGAGAAGTACGCCAAGCTCGCGCTGGAGCGGATGCTGGCACTGCCGTAGGCGTAGCGCACACCCGGAAGGCCCCGGCACCTCGATCTGAGGTGCCGGGGCCTTCCGGGTGATCGGGTCAGGCCTTCGCGGGCTCCGGCTCCTCGGAGGTGGTCTCCTCCGAGGCGTCCGGGGCCGGTACGCCGGCCTTCCTGGCCCGCTTCGCGGCCTTCTTCTTCGCGCGGCGCTCCTTGAAGAGCTCCACCATCGTGTACAGCGTGGGCACCAGGAGCAGCGTCAGCAGCGTCGAGGTGACCAGGCCGCCGATGACCACGACGGCCAGCGGCTTCGAAATGAGCCCGCCCTCGCCGGTGACGCCGAGCGCCATCGGGAGGAGGGCGAAGATCGTCGCGAGTGCCGTCATCAGGATCGGGCGCAGACGGTGGCGGCCGCCCTCGATGACCGCCTCGACGACGCCGAGGCCCTGGGCTCGGTACTGGTTGATCAGGTCGATCAGCACGATCGCGTTCGTCACCACGACGCCGATCAGCATCAGCATGCCGATCATCGCCGCGACGCCCATCGCCGTGCCGGTGATGAGCAGCAGACCAATAGCGCCGGTGGCCGCGAACGGGATGGAGACCAGCAGGATCAGCGGCTGGACGAGCGAGCGGAAGGTGGCGACCAGCAGCATGAAGACGATCGCGATCGCCGCCAGCATGGCCAGACCCATCTTCACGAACGCGTCGGCCTGGTCCTCGCTGACGCCGCCGATGGTGGCGGTGGCACCGTCCGGGAGGTCGAGTGCGTCGATCCTCTTGCTGAGGTCGCTGCTGACCGAGCCGGTGTCGTCACCGAGGGGCTTGGCCGTGATCGTCGCGGCGCGCTGGCCGTCGATCCGGGTCATGGAGACCGGCCCGGGGACCAGCTTCACGTCCGCGATCGCGCCGAGCTTGACCGGCCCGAGGGGGAGGTTCTTCAGCTCCTCCATCGTGGTGGCCGGGTGGGTGGACTTGATGACGACGTCGCGCTCGGTGTCGTCCATGATCGCCTTGCCGGACGGGGTGCCGCGCACCGCTCCGGCGACGGCCGCGCCGAGGGCGGCCTGGTTGAAGCCGGCGTCGGCGGCCTTGGCATTGGCCGTGACCGAGATCCGCGGGATGCTCTGCGCGAGGTCGCTCTGGACGTCAGTGACGTCCTTGAGCTTCGCGACCTCGGCTCGCACCTCTTCGGAGGCCTTCTTCAGGGAGTCCGCGTCGGCGGCCTTGACCACGACGCTCAGGTCCTGGCTGCCGAAGCCGTCGCCTGCGGCGATGGTGGTGTCGCCGATGCCGTCGAGCTTGCCCAGGGCGGTGTCGATGCGGTCCTGGGCGGCCTCGAAGTCCCCGGAGTCCTTCAGGGTGACCTGGTAGGAGGCCTGGTTGGCCCCCGTGCCGCCGCCGAAGGCCGCCATGAAGCCGGACGAGCCGACGGTGACCTGGTAGGTCTTGACGCCCTTGTCGTCGGTGAGGACCTTCTCCACCTTCTTGGCCGCCTCGTCGGCGGCCGCCAGGCTGGTGCCCGGGGTGAGCTCCTGCTTGATGGTCAGGACTTCCTGCTCGCCCTGGTCGAAGAAGGTGGTCTTGAGCAGCGGGGCCATACCGAAGGTGCCGATGAGCACAACGACGGCGAGGACGATGCTCGTGATGCGGCGCCGGGTGGCGAAGCGCAGCACCTTGACGTACAGCTGCTGGAGTCTGCTGCGGGATTCCTTCTCCTCGGCCTCGCGGCGGGCGGTGTCCGGGTCCTCCGAGGTGCCCTTGGGTGCGCGCAGGAACCAGTAGGACAGGACGGGGACCACGGTCAGCGAGACGATCAGGGAGGCCAGCAGGGCCACAGAGACGGTCAGTGAGAACGGGCCGAGGAGCTGGCCGACCATGCCGCCGACGAGGCCGATGGGCAGGAAGACGGCGACGGTGGTCAGCGTCGAGGCCGTGACCGCGCCGGCCACTTCCTTTACCGCGGTGATGATCGCGGAATGGCGCTCCTCGCCGTAGCCGAGGTGGCGCTTGATGTTCTCCAGGACGACGATCGCATCGTCGACGACTCGGCCGATCGCGATGGTCAGCGCGCCCAGGGTGAGCATGTTGAGCGACAGGTCACGGGTCCAGAGCACGATCAGGGTGAGGACCACCGAGAGCGGGATGGAGACGGCGGTGACCAGGGTCGAGCGGAGCGAGGCCAGGAAGACCAGGATCACGATGACCGCGAAGAGCAGGCCGAGCGCGCCCTCGGTGGTCAAACCCGAGATCGCCTTGGAGACGGCGGGGCCCTGGTCGGAGACGACGGTCAGCTCGGCGCCGGCGCCGAGGTCCTTGCGCAGGTCGGGCAGCTTGTCCTTGACCGCGTCCGAGATGGCGACGGCGCTGCCGTCCTTGTCCATCGTCGCCATGACGGCGAGGCTCGGCTTGCCGTTCGTGCGGGTGATGGAGACCGCGGTGGAGGGCTCCTGCTTCACCGTCGCGATGTCACCGACCCGGACCGGCTTGCCCGGCTTGCCCGTCGCCGGGTTCTGCCCGACGACCCGCAGGTCCTCGATCTGCCGCAGCGAGGTGAAGGCGCCGCCGACCTGGACGGTGCGGCTCTTGCCCGCCTCGGAGAACGCACCCGCCGGGACGGTCGCGCCGCCGGCCTGGAGCGCCTGGGCGAGCGAGCCGGCGTTCAGTCCGGCCGCCGCGAGCTTCCTGTCGTCGGGCGTGATGGAGACCTGGAGGTCCTGCACACCGTCGACGGCGACCTGGCCGACGCCGTCGATGTCCTCCAGCGCGGGGACGACGGTGCGGTCCAGCTGGTCGGCGAGCGCCTGCTGGTCCTTGTCGGAGGTGACGGCGAGGACGACGGTCGGGATGTCGTCCGTCGAGCCGGCGACGACCTGCGGGTCCACGTCGTCGGGCAGCTGGATGCGGGCGCGGTTCACCGCCTGCTGGATGTCCGCGACGAGCTGCTTGGTGCCCTCGTCGCCGAAGTCGAACGTCGCCATGATGACGGCGTTGCCCTCGCTGGCGGTCGAGGTCATTCCGGTGACGCCGTCGACGGCCTTGATCGAATTCTCGAGCGGTTCGACGACCTGCTTCTCGACCACATCGGGGGACGCACCCTGGTAGGGGGCGAGCACCGACACCATCGGCAGTTCGATGGTGGGCAGCAGCTGCTGCTTGAGCTGCGGGATCGCGATCGCTCCGAACACGAGCGCGACGATCGAGATCAGCCCGATCAGGGCCCTTTGCGCGAGGCTGAATCTGGACAGCCAGGACATGGGTGGGTCTCTCTTCTGTGGCTTACGCGGCAGGTGGGCGGGCAACTCGGGGACAGACCCGGCCCACCTCTCCACGATCGCTCACCGACCGAGTCGAAAGCGTCGGCCCCAAGGTCGCTTTCTTACGCCGCGCATACCGCAGCTGGAGTACGCCGCGGCTGCACCCTCACTCCACCCTGGGGCGGACCAGGCCCGATTCGTACGCAATGACGACCAGTTGGGCCCGGTCCCGGGCCCCCAGCTTCGCCATCGCCCTGTTCACATGGGTCTTGACCGTGAGCGGGCTGACCACCAGGCGCTCGGCGATCTCGTCGTTGGACAGCCCGCCCGCGACAAGCACCAGCACCTCGCGCTCCCGGGTGGTCAGGGCCTCCAGACGCGCGGAGTACTCGGCGGCTCCCGGTCCGCCGTCGGCCGAACTGCCGCCCTGTGCGAGGAACGTGGCGATCAGCCCCTTGGTCGCGGCGGGCGACAGCAGCGCCTCGCCACCTGCCGCGATCCGGATGGCGTTGAGGAGTTCCTCCGGTTCCGCCCCTTTTCCGAGGAAGCCCGAGGCGCCGGCCCGCAGCGACTGCACCACGTACTCGTCCACCTCGAAGGTGGTGAGCATGACCACGCGAACGCCCGCGAGTTCCGGATCGGCGCTGATCATCCGGGTCGCGGTGAGCCCGTCCGTACCGGGCATCCGGATGTCCATCAGCACCACGTCGGCGCGGGTCGAGCGGGCCAGTTCCACGGCCTGCGCCCCGTCGGCGGCCTCGCCGACCACCTGCATGTCGGGCTCCGAGTCGACCAGCACCCGGAACGCGCTGCGCAGCAGCGCCTGGTCGTCGACGAGCAGCACCTTGATGGCGGCCGGTGTCATGCGTTCTCCCCCGTCCGGCCCACCGCGCCCGGATGATCCGGCTCCTGCGCACGGGCCTTGAGGGGCAGGATCGCATGAACCCTGAATCCGCCGCCGTATCGGGGGCCGGCGGTGAGGGTGCCGCCCAGGGCGGTGACCCGTTCCCTCATCCCGAGGAGGCCGTGGCCGCCGCCGACGACATCGCCCGAGCCGCCCGCCGTTCCCCGCCCGTTGTCCAGCACCATGACCTCGGCCGTGGCCCCGACCCGTACGACGCTGATCTCGGCCTTCGCCCCGGGGCCCGCGTGCTTGCGCACATTGGTCAATGCCTCCTGGATCACCCGGTACGCGGCCAGGTCCACGGCGGCGGGCAGCGGCGGGCCCTCCTTCGCCGCGCAGGCCAGCTCGACGGGCAGCCCCGCCTGCCGCACGTTCTTCACGAGCTCGTCGAGGACGGCGAGGCCGGGGGCGGGTTCGGTCGGCGCGGTCGGGTCGCCGGACTGACGCAGCAGCCCCACGGTGGCCCGCAGTTCGTTGAGCGCGGAGCGGCTCGCCTCCCGGACGTGGGCGAGCGCTTCCTTGGCCTGGTCGGGGCGCCGGTCCATGACGTGGGCGGCGACCCCGGCCTGCACGTTGACCAGGGCGATGTGATGGGCGACGACGTCGTGCAGGTCACGGGCGATGCGCAGCCGCTCCTCGGCCACCCGGCGCCGGGCCTCCTCCTCACGGGTCCGCTCGGCCCGTTCGGCGCGCTCCCTGATGGCACCGACGAACGCGCGCCGGGAGCGGACGGCGTCCCCCGCCGCGCCCGCCATCCCGGTCCAGGCGAAGATCCCGAGGTTCTCCTGGCTGTACCAGGGGGCCGCCCCGAAGAGCATCGCGGCCGCGGTGAGCACGGCCATGGTGAGCAGCCCGACCCGCCAGGTCGTCGGCCGGTCGGTGCGGGCGGCCACGGTGTAGAGCGCGATGACGGTGCTCATCACCACGGGTGCCGACGGATCGGCCGTCACCAGTTCGACGACGGCGAGCACCCCGGTCGCGGCCAGCACGGCCATCGGCCGACGGCGCCGCCAGACCAGGGCGAGGGCGCCCAGCGCCATCAGGAACACGCTGCCGGCCGCGGGCGCCCGGGTGCCGAAGGTGGGCCCGTGGTGCGCGCCCGGATCGGCGAACGATCCGACGACCATGGCCACGTACACGGCCAGGGCGAGCGCGCCGTCCAGCGCGAGGGGATGGTCGCGCAGCCAGTTCCGGATGCGCAGAACCCCGGTTCCGAGGGTGGTCACGTCAAGCTACGTTACGGCGTGTCGCGAGGGAATCGGTGCGCGCGAGGGCAGAACCCGTGCCGGACCCGCCCCGGCGGTCGGAGCCCCGTACGCACGCGACCGTGCCCCGCGGGCCGGCGGGGCCGGTCACGGGGCACGAGGGTGCGGGTGCCGGGACTGCCGGCCGTCAGCCGGTCAGCCGGGAATCAGCCCGTCGTCGCTGAGCATGGCGCGGACCTCTTCGAGGGTCGCGTCGGGCGACGGCAGGATCAGCTCGGACGGCTCCAGGGAGTCGTCCGGCAAGGGCGTGCCGAGTTCGCGCACCCTTGCGAGGAGCGCGTGGAGCGTGGTGCGAAAGCCGGGGCCGTCGCCGCGCTCCATTTCGGCGAGCAGTTCGTCGTCGAGCTTGTCGAGCTCGGTGAGATGACTGTCGGCCAGGACTGCCTGGCCCTCCCCCATGATCCGTACGATCATGACGCTGCCTTAATTCTTGTCGAACTTGTGCGGGGACCGGGACTGGTCCTGCTGCTGCGCGGCATCCTGCGGGCCGCCCTCGATGGCCTGCTTCGACGAGGGGCCGCCGGCCAGTTCGGCCTTCATGCGCTGCAGCTCCAGCTCCACATCCGTACCACCGGAGATCCGGTCCAGCTCGGCGGTGAGGTCGTCCTTCGCCGTGCCGGTCGGGTCGTCCAGGGCTCCGGAGGCGAGCAGTTCGTCGATCGCACCGGCGCGCGCCTGCATCTGCTGGGTCTTGTCCTCGGCCCGCTGGATGGCCAGGCCGACGTCGCCCATCTCCTCGGAGATGCCCGAGAAGGCCTCGCCGATCCGGGTCTGCGCCTGGGCGGCCGTGTAGGTGGCCTTGATGGTCTCCTTCTTCGTACGGAAGGCATCGACCTTGGCCTGCAGCCGCTGGGCCGCCAGGGTGAGTTTCTCCTCCTCGCCCTGCAGCGTGGTGTGCTGCGTCTCCAGGTCGGTGACCTGCTGCTGGAGGGCCGCGCGGCGGGACAGCGCCTCGCGGGCCAGGTCCTCGCGGCCGAGCGCGAGTGCCTTGCGGCCCTGGTCCTCCAGCTTGGACGTCTGGCCCTGCAGCTGGTTCAGCTGCAGCTCCAGGCGCTTGCGCGACGTCGCCACATCGGCGACACCGCGACGCACCTTCTGAAGCAGCTCCAGCTGCTTCTGGTACGAGTAATCGAGGGTCTCGCGCGGATCCTCGGCCCGGTCAAGGGCCTTGTTTGCCTTCGCGCGGAAGATCATCCCCATACGCTTCATGACACCGCTCATGGGCTTCGCGCGCCCCCTTCTGACTCAACCGGTCACCAGCACTCCGACAGAACCCACAGTACGGGCCCTGCCTCTATTACCGCACTGTTCGAGCGGCGATGGGGTCCTCCCCAAGGACGACTGCCGCCGTTACCGCTCCGGCCCAGGGAGTAGGTGAGGGTCAGGGAAACCGGTGATGACGCCCGTATCGTCCCGCTCGTACACCAGCAAGGACGCAGGCCGTTGCCGGATCGTTCCCGGCCGGCCCGGTGTCGTGGCGATCGACCCCGTACCCTTGGGCCTTGTGTTCCGTAGCCGCTCCAAGGAAGAGAAGGCCCCCACCGACAAGGTGACGGCGGACCTCTCCAAGACGTCCCGCGACCCGCAGGCTCCCAAGGGTCGCCCCACCCCCAAGCGCAGCGACGCCCAGTCGCAGCGCCGTCGTGCCTCCAGTGGTGCGCCGACCGACCGCAAGGAGGCCATGAAGCGCCAGCGCGAAGCGCGCCGCGTCGACATGGCCAAGCAGCGTGAGGCGCTCGCCAGTGGCGACGAGCGCTACCTGCCGGCCCGTGACAAGGGCCCGGTGCGCCGCTTCGTCCGCGACTTCGTGGACTCGCGCTTCTGCATCGCGGAGTACTTCCTGCCGCTCGCCGTGGTCATCCTGATTCTCAGCGTGATCCAGGTGCAGGGCATCCAGAACATCTCGCTGCTGCTCTGGCTCGGCGTGATCGTGCTGATCGTCGTCGACTCGATCGGGCTCACGCTCCGCCTGCGCAAGCAGCTGAACGAGCGCTTCCCCGATACGCCCAAGCGCGGCGCGGTGGCCTACGGGCTGATGCGTACGCTCCAGATGCGTCGGCTCAGGCTCCCGAAGCCGCAGGTCAAGCGTGGAGAGCGACCCTGAGTACGGATCTCTCCGGTTCGGCCGGCGGCGCGTCCGCGGGCCGGCCGGGTGATGCGGTCTCCGGGTTCTCGGGGTCCTCGTCGGTGTGGTTGAAGGGGCTCGGCGGACTGCGCAACACCGTGCGCCAGGAGCTGGTCGCCCGACAGCTGGACGAACAGATCGCGGCACGCTTCCCGGTCGGGCAGCGGCTGCGGATCCTTGATGTCGGCATGGGCCAGGGCACGCAGGCCCTGCGCCTCGCCCGGGCCGGCCACACCGTCACCGGCCTCGAATCCGACCCCGAGATGCTGCGGGTCGCCCGCGAGACGCTCGGCGGCGAACCGGCGGGCATCCGCGAGCGGGTCCGGTTCATCGAGGGCAACGGCCAGGACACCGGGGTGCACTTCCTGCCCGGCAGCTTCGACGTGGTGCTTTGCCACGGCGTGCTGATGTATGTCCAGGAACCGGACGCCATGGTGGCCGGTCTGGCCAGGATGCTGGCGCCGGGCGGGCTGCTCTCGCTCCTCGTACGGAACGCCGACGCGCTGGCGATGCGGCCCGGGACCGCCGGAAACTGGGACGCGGCACTGGCCGCGTTCGACACGGACCGGTACACCAACCGCCTCGGGCTCTCGGTCCGCGCGGACCGGCTCGACGCCCTCACCGCCACGCTCGCCGGGATCGCGGCGCCGCTGCACGCCTGGTACGGGGTGCGGGTCTTCACGGACAACGTGAGCAACGACGTGGAACCGCCGTCCGCGGCGGAGCTGGAGCGGGTGCTCGCGGCGGAGGACCGGGCGGGCCGGACGGATCCGTACCGCGGGGTGGCCGCACTGCTGCACCTGTGCGGGGTGCGGGGGTAGCTGGTAGCCCCCTGGCGGGTGGGCCTCGGGCGGGCGCACCCAGCAGGCCGCCGACCGGGTTAAAAGTAATAATCCGGACATGGATGCCTTTCACCCCCGCCGCCGTGTGCGCCGGCTGCTGCTGCCTCTGTCCGCAGGTGTCTGTGCGATCGCGCTGGTGAGCGGTTGCTCCGACTCGAATTCCCACGCCTCGAACGCCGCTGCGACCAAGTCCGGATCGGCCCAGCAGGGCTCGGCCTCGAAGGCCGCCGGCGATCTCCAGAGCGAGTACCAGACCGCCATCAACAACGTGCTTCCGTCGGTGGTGCAGATCGACGCCTCCGAGAGCCTGGGCTCGGGCATCGTCTACGACGCCAAGGGCCACATCGTCACCAACGCCCACGTCGTCGGTGAGGAGAAGACCTTCAAGGTCACCGTGGCCAACGGTGAGAAGGTGATGAGCGCCTCGCTGGTCGCCGCCTATCCCGAGCAGGACCTGGCCGTCATCAAGCTGGACCACGTCCCGGCCGGGCTGAAGCCCGCGAAGTTCGGCGACTCGGAGAAGGTCGAGGTCGGCCAGATCGTGCTGGCGATGGGCTCGCCGCTCGGGCTGTCCAGCAGCGTCACCCAGGGCATCGTCTCGGCGCTCGGCCGGACCGTGAGCGAGAGCCGCGCGGGCGGCGGCACGGGGGCGACCATCGCGAACATGGTGCAGACATCGGCCGCGATCAACCCGGGCAACAGCGGGGGCGCGCTGGTGAACCTGAACAGCGAGGTCATCGGCATTCCGACCCTGGCGGCGACGGACCCCCAGATGGGTGACAGCGCGGCACCGGGCATCGGCTTCGCGATCCCCGTCTCGATGGTGAAGACGGTCGCCGACCAGATCATCAAGAGCGGCAAGGTCACCGACTCCGGCCGGGCGGCCCTGAACATCACCGGCCGTACGGTCGTCGACGACAGCTACAAACCGGCGGGCGTCGCGATCGTCAGTGTGGCGAAGGACGGCGCGGCCCAGAAGGCGGGGCTGCGGGCCGGCGACATCATCACGAAGGTCGGCGACACGCCCGTCACCACGATCACGTCCCTGTCGGAGGCGCTGGCCTCGGACAAGCCGGGCGAGAAGGTCACCGTGACGTATCTGCGCAGCGATGCGAAGAAGACGGCCGAGGTCACGCTCGGCGAGATCTAGGGCGTGTTTCGAAAGTAGCGCCGTCCGCCCGGAGGGCGGGCCGGGCGGCGTCTGGTGCGTGCGATCGCAAGGCGCCGGGAAGTCCTCGTAG